>NZ_LOQI01000010.1 GCF_001517915.1 Oceanivirga salmonicida
TTTTTCAATTTATTTTTTTTCCTTGTTTTGTTTCACCATTTTGTCTTTTGCTTCTTAACATCTTGTTTGCTTTTTTTATCTCTCATTGTCCTTCAACCTTACTCGGTTGACAAGGTATATACTAACAAATTTTTTAGACTTTGTCAATTACTTTTGGCAATTTTTTTTAAAAATTTTTAAAATTTTTTTTTACTATATTGAGACAATATCACAAAACCGTTATTTTTATTATGTTGCTAACCATTTTCTAATAATTCAAAAGTTTTTATTTTTTTTGTTTCTACTATACATATTAATATATAATTTATTTTATGTTATATTTTTTTAATCAAACTCACTTTATTTATATTCTTAAATATGAAAAAAATTCATATATTTACTTTTGGAAATCCCCTATTTATGTTGTATAATATATTAATATTTAAATAAAAAATTAAGGGGTTGTTTATTTATGGAATTTAAATTTGTAGTTACCGAAAAAGATTTTGTTGATTTTAATGTATTTTATGCTCAAAATTTTAAATTTGCCCAAAAGCAAAAAAAAATTTTTAGGTTTATTTTTGCTTTACTACCAGTATTAGTTATCTTAATCTTTTTACCTATTGAAAGTATATTTTCAAATATATACCTTTCTACTTTTTTTATTGCACTTTCTTTAATATTATCAATATCAATATTTCGTTTTTATCCTAAATTTGATAATTCGGCAATAGAAAGTGCTATATACAAAATTCTTAAAGAAAGAAAACACGATTTTCCATTTGAAATGACTATCTCATTTGAAGATGATAAAATTATTTCAACCAAAAAATTTGAAAATGCTTCTATGGGTTATGAAGGAATTAAGAGTTTAGAAATGTCAGATGAAGCAATTTATGTTTTCACTGCACCAGCAAATGCTTTTATATTACCTATGCACATTTTCACTTCTGATGATGAAAAGCAAGAATTAATAGATTTTATAAATTCAAAACTAAAAAAGGCCAACTGAACTAGCCTTTTTTTATTATAATATTTTACCTTTATTGATTATATCATTTATATCTTTTTCAAACTCATATCCTTCATATATTAAATATTGATTTGTTTCAATCAAATAATATAAAGTATAAATTTTCTCATAATCTATTCTTATATTTATTTTTTTAGGTTCTGTTTGTTTATCGCCTATTTTAGCATAAACAACTATTTCATTACTTCCTGGTCCAATATAAATAGCTGAACTTCCACTATATATAAATTCTGTTACTTTTTCTCCATAAACTTCTTTAACTACAATTTTATCTGCAAAACTTTTATTATGTATGTTTTGTTTTTCTAAAATCAAAATTGAAGCCCATTCTACTTTTTTATTTTCTGCTTTTCTTTTTTTTAAATATTCAAATATTAAAGTTGCTACTATCCCTAAGACAATTAAAGCTAATGTATTTAAATAACCAAATTTTTCAACAGAACTAAATATTCTTCTAAGTATAATTATTTTCATCATTTTATATCAACTCCTTGTAAATTTATAATAAATTTATAATTTATTGTCTATTTTCCCTTATTAACGTCAAAATCAAATAGTCTTTAGATATGACTATAAATATAACTAAATAGTAGTATAAACTAAATGATAAAAAATGACAATACAAAATTTTAAAAACGGTACAAAAAATTACACATATACAGAACAAAAAACAAAAGAATTTTTGTGAACAGTACATGTAAAAATTTAATTTACAAGTCAAAATTATATGATTGAATTTTTTAGTCAAAAAATGTTATAATTAACTTGAAATAGTTAGGAGGTTTTAATGCTATCAATTATACTTGCGGCAGGCAAGGGAACTAGAATGAATTCTAATATCCCGAAAGTTCTGCATAAAGTTAATGGAAAACCTATGCTACAAAAAGTTTTAGAAAATACTTCATATTTTGGAGAAACTTTATTAGTATTAGGTCATAAAAAAGAAGAAATTATTTCTTCATTTCCAAATAACAATTATATTTATCAAGAAAAACAACTAGGTACAGGACATGCTGTCCTTATTTCAAAAAATGAAATAGCCAAACACGATGATGTCCTTATATGCTACGGAGATGGTCCTTTATTATCAAAAGAAACTATTTCTAATATGGTTGATAAATTTAATAAGGAGAATTTAAATTCTATTATGTTAACCTGCATGGTAGATAATCCTACTGGATATGGAAGAATTATTAAAAAAGATGAGTATGTTGTAGACATAGTTGAAGAAAAAGAAGCAACTATTGAAGAACAAAAAATAAATGAAATAAATGTAGGTGTTTATTTATTTAAATCTCATGCCTTATTATCAGTTTTAGATAAATTAAATAATAATAATTCAAAAGGAGAATACTATTTAACCGATATAATTAAACTATTAAATAATAATGGTTATACGACTAAAAGTATTTTATTAAAAGATAAAAATGAAATGATAGGTGTTAACTCTAAAAAAGAATTAGCCCTTGCTTCAAACATACTAAGATTAAAAAAATTAGATGAATTAATGGACAATGGCATTATAATAATAGATCCTAATACTACTTATATAGAAGATGAAGTGATTATAGGAAAAGATACTATTATTTACCCAAATACTATAATACAAGGAAATACTAAAATAGGTGAAAACTGTATTATATATTCTTCTAGAATTGAAGAAAGTACAATAGCAAATAATGTTAAAATTGATAATAGTGTAATTGAATTCTCTAATGTAGAAAATTTTGTTACTATAGGTCCCTATGCTCATCTTAGAAAAGGAACTAATTTAAAACAAAATGTTCATATAGGAAATTTTGTTGAAATTAAAAATTCTACTTTACATGAAAATGTAAAAAGTGGACACTTAACATATATAGGTGATAGCGAAATTGGTTCTAATACTAATATAGGTGCTGGAACTGTAACTTGTAATTATGACGGAAAAAATAAGCATAAGACTACTATAGATAAAGATTGTTTCATAGGAAGTAATACTATATTAGTCGCTCCAATTAATATAGGTAAAAATGTATTAACTGCTGCTGGTAGTGTTTTAACAAAAAATGTCGAAGATAACAAACTAGCATTTGGAAGAGCAAAACAAGTTGTAATAAATAAAAAATAGAAAGTGAGTATGGAAATGTCTAAGAAACAAAAAGTTAAAATTTTTGCAGGTAGTTCAAGTATTAAACTTGCAACTAAAATTTCTGAAAAATTGGGAATACCTTTAAGCGATAGAAAAATTATACATTTTGCTGATGGGGAAACCTTTGTTAAAGCCAATTCTACTGTTAGAGGGTGTAAAGTATTTGTTATTCAATCAACTTCTAATCCAGTAAATGAAAGTATAATGGAGTTATTAGTATTCATAGATTCTCTTAAAAGAGCTTCTGCAAAAGAAATAGTAGCCGTTATACCTTATTATGGTTATGCTAGACAAGATAGAAAGGCTCATCCACGTGAACCTATTACTGCTAAATTGGTAGCAAATTTATTAACTGCTGCTGGTGCTAGTAGAATAGTAACTATGGATTTACACGCAAGACAAATACAAGGATTTTTTGATATTCCAGTTGACCATATGGAAGCTTTACCAATATTTGCTAAATATTTTTTAACTCAAGGATTTACTTCAAAAGATACAGTAGTAGTGTCTCCTGATATAGGTGGAGTTAAAAGAGCAAGAGGTCTTGCAAGTTGGTTACATGCTCCACTAGCAATAATAGATAAAAGAAGACCTAAGGCAAATGTATCAGAGGTTATGCATTTAATTGGAGATGTAGAAGGTAAAAATGCAATACTAATAGATGATATAATAGATACTGCTGGAACTATATGTAATGCTGCTGATGCTCTTCGTAAATTTGGTGCTAAGGAAGTATATGCTTGTGCAACACACCCTGTGTTCTCAGGACCTGCTGTTGAAAGACTTAAAAATTCAAGTTTTACTAACATAATTGTTACAGACTGTATTGAATTAAAACCAGAACAAATTTTTGAAAAATTAAAAATAGTTTCTACTAGTTCAATGTTCTCTGAAACAATTAAGAGAATTTTTTCAAATGAGGCAATAAGTAATTTATTTGCTCTTCCAGAAGAAATTGAAGAACATGAAAAATAAGGAAATACAAGCTATTTTAAATGGTGAAGCAGTAATATTTCCAACTGATACAGTATATGGTCTAGGTGCGATACCAAAACATGATGCTATTAAAAATTTATATAAAATTAAAAATCGTGATGAAAACAAAAAAATTATAGCACTAGTATCTAGTGTAGATAAAATAAAAGAAATAACTGATGAAATTGATTATAATGTAGTTTCTAAATTTATGCCTGGTCCACTTACAATAGTTTGTAAGTCTAATAATAAATTTAAGGACTTAGTGGGAGAAACTATAGGTATTAGAATACCAAATAATAAATTTGCATTACAACTTATAAATAGTGTCGGTGGAATACTTATGACAACTAGTGCCAATATTTCAGGAGAAAAATCACCTGTTGATTTTGCAGATATTCCAATTGAACTATTATCAAAAGTTTGTTGCTACTTCAAAGCAAATCAAACTTTATCAGGTATACCTTCAACCATAGTTTCATACTTAAATAGTAAGTATACATTACTAAGAGAAGGACAAATAAAATTTGAAGACATATTAAAAATAGGAGGTATAGACATTGAGAATGACAAATCCAAATAGTATAACTGATATGGAAATGTTTAACATTAAAAATCAGGCTAAACTAACTCAAACATTACAAAAACTTGGTAGAGGGAGAAGAAAACTAGAAATATATTTATCTAAATCTTCACAAAAATATATAGAACAAGTTATGGTTGAATTAAAAAAGCAAATGGTAGAATACGAAAAACAATTACCAAATATATATGATTTCTTTAATTATATTATAAAACAAGTTCATGTTGAAAAAAAACAAAGAAGAGAAAAATTTAAAAAAATTGCTCTATCTTATGAAGAACAAGATTTTTTAGTTATGCAAATAAAAGGAACTATAAAAGAAATTATTAAACAAAGAAAAAATTTAAAATGGTATCAATTCATTAAAAAATTAGCGTTTTCTTCTGTTAGAAAACAAAATGAGTTATTATTAGAAGAAGTGTTAAATAAATTGAAAAAATAATAGAAAAAATAGGCGAAAAATAGAACATATTCTAAAGCCTATTTTTTTCTATGTATTCTATTAATTTACTTAAAGTACAAAAAAATAGGTTTTTCACCTATTTCCTTATATTAATTTTAATTCTTCTAGTAAATTATTCATGTTTGAAGTTCTTATTTCATATTCATTAATATTTTTATATGATTTTTCATAATTATCAAATATCTTAAACTCTTTTGTAAATTTGCATATATATTTTTCAAAATTTTCCAAGCATAAATCAGAAAATTTTTTTGATATTTTCTTTTTTTCTTCATCACTAAAATCTTTATCTTGATCTACTAAAACATGTTCTAAATTTTTAGACATAAATACAACTTTAAAAGGAATTTTACTACCATTTAATTCAACATATTTTTTATTAAATAAAATATTTAAACAATCTTTTTTATTTTTATGATGATTTTCTTGTCTAGTAAAACAATAATCAGTATCAGTTACATATATTATTTTGGTTATATATTTTGCTTTAAGACCATATGCTTTTTCAGAAATTATAAATTTACTACATAATTTCTTAAATTCTCCATTTATATTACTGGTATTTACTTCAAATTTATTAGTCCCGTCTAAATATTTAGTCAATATGTCGCCATACAAAACCTTTGTCTTTGTCTTATATTTTTTTTCACTTATAACATTTTCAATTGGAACTACTAATGCTTCCTCATCACTACTACCTTCAACAATAAAAAGTATAAATTCCATAGCCATATTAATCCCTTAACTCTCTTATTATCTTTTTTAATAATAATTCTTTAATGTTAAATGGAGAAATATTTTCTTCTGTTCCTAAATATTGCGATTTTATATATCTTAATCTTAAATTAGTTGTAGGAGAAATTTTACCTTTAAAATATACATAATTTACTAAACCATCTTCTTCATTAGCAAGTATTATTGAATTTTTCTCTAATTTTTCCATCGGAAACAGATTATGTGCAGTAAAAATCATTTGCCCTACAATTTCATCTTTTAACATTTCTAATATATATGATAGTAAATATTCAAAAATATGTACATCTAATTCATCAACTAATAATATTCCTTTTTTATTTTTTAAAACATAAATTAATGATGATAACATTCTAAATAGTTTTATAGTTCCAGTAGATTCATTATAAATACCTATTTTTTGATTATTTCTTATTACAAAAATTTCTATTGAATAGTAATTTACTCCATCTTCATTACTTATCATTTTAGAATCTAATTGAATAGAAGCACCCTTAGTGAATAATGGAAACAATTTATTTATATCTTTTATAGTTGCACTTATTAAATTAAAATCTTTTTCACTGTATTTATTGTTAATAGAATTTTTATTTGCAATAGGTATAGTCCCAAAAATATCATACGAATTTATAGATAGCGGTATTAATAACTCTAAATTAGTTAAAGCCTGTTCTTTTAAACCAATTATTCTTATGTTTTTTAAAACACTGAAAATATTTTTCCAATGTTTATTTAACTCATTATATTTATCACTTTCTATTTTATATTTGCTAGAACAAACCAAATTAGTATAACTATTCAAATCATTAAATTTAGATATTAATGTCTGAATTTTTATACCACTTAAATCTAATATTTCTTTTTGAATTTCATCAAAACAATCTGATTTATATCTAAATAAAAATACTTTTGGTTTTAACTGATTTGAATCATTTTCTATTTTTATAAGTCTTTTAAATTTCTCTCTTGCTTTTTTAGTTTTATATAGAATTTCTTCATTAAGTACAGTAAAATCATTAAACTCATTTTTATGAATTTTTAAAATTAACAAATAAATGTATTTATCAGATTCTATTTCCAATTCTATTTCTAATGTGTCTTCGCCTATCTTAAAACTCTCTATTAATTTTTCCTTTAATTCATCTTTTTTTACTTGCGGAAATGGAATTGATAAAAAATAATTTTTTATAATTTCTACAACTTCAATTACAGACGTCTTCCCTGAGCCATTTGGACCATATATTCCACTTATATTTTTTTTAAACTCTATTTCTGTATTTGATATATTTTTATAGTTTTTAATATTAAGCCTATTTATCATACCATAAACCTCCTTTTTAGGATTATACCCCAAAAAAATAAAAATGTCAATTTTCTTTTTTTTTATATAAAAACATACAATTTAATTTTGTGCTATCTATCTTCAAAAAAATTTAAATATTAAATTGACAAATACACTTATAAATGATAGTATATCAGTATGTGTCAAACACACAAAAAATAAGCCCCAATATTTAGTATTGGGATTTTTTTGTAAAAATCTCAACTTACTCAAAAGAAAGGCTTAAAATGAACATAGAAAAAATGAATTATAATGCTATAAAAATAGTTGATGATATAATAAAAGAAGCAATTTTAAAAAAGGCTAGTGATATTCATATTAGAGAAGTTAATAATTTTTGTATCATTGAATATAGAATAAATGGTATAATATATAAACAAGATGAAAATAATTATAAAGCAAATGAAATAATTTCAAGAATAAAAATAATGGCTAAAATGAATGTTGCAGAAAAAAGAATGCCACAAGATGGTAATATAAAATTTGAACAATATGATTTAAGAATATGCAGTATACCTAGCATTATAGGAGAATGTATAATAATTCGTATTTTAAATTCTTATCTAAATGATATTTCATTAAAATCACTTGGTTATAGTGATGAAAATATAGAAAAATTTAATAATGCATTAAATCATAAGCATGGACTTATTCTTATATGTGGCCCTACGGGTTCTGGTAAATCAACAACCCTTTTATCACTAACAAAAATGTTAGATACAGGAGATAAAAAAATAATTTCTATTGAAGATCCAGTTGAAAATAAATTAAATTCTATAATACAAATTCAAGTTAATGAAGATATAGGTTTAACTTTCCCACATATACTAAGAAGTACCCTAAGGGCAGACCCTGATATTATAATAATATCCGAAATTAGAGATGAGATAACTGCCAAAATTGCTGTAAGAGCATCTTTAACTGGACATTTAGTTTTAGCAACTCTACATACTAATGATAGTATTTCTAGTTTTGCTAGATTAATAGATATGGGTATAGAAAAGTATCTACTACTAGATTCCGTTATATTAATTAGTTCTCAAAAATTATTAAGTTCATTAGATAATAAAAATATAAAAGAAAGACTATTAATAAATGAAACACTTTATTTTACAGATAAAGAAAAAGAAATTTTTTCTAAATATAACTTAAAACAAGATATATTAAATAAATTAAAGACACTAAATTTTAAAACTATGGAGGAAGATTTAAATGAAAAAGGCTATAATATATGACTTTGATAAAACAATATATAGTAAGGAAACTAGTATTTATTTTATGTTATTCTATATTAAAAAACACCCTGAAAGAATTTTAAAGGTGCTAAAATTTTTAATTAAATTTATTTTTTCATTTAAAAATTCTGAATTAAAAAATATAAAAAATGCTTTTTTTGAATTTATAGATAAAAAAAATATAGATAAATTAAATGATGAAATAATAGAATTTTGGTCTAGTCAAGAAAAAAACTTTTTCCCATATTTTAAAAATGAAATTATAAAAAATAAAAAAGAAGCAGATATTCTTATACTTATTTCTGCATCGCCAGATTTTTTATTAGAACCTATATATACTAAATTAGGCTTTGATATTCTAATAGCAACAAAATTTAAAAATTTTAAAATTGTTGGTAATAACTGTAAAGGCATAGAAAAATTAAATAGACTTAATGAATTAGGAGAGTTTGAAGTACTATCTTTTTATTCGGACAGTATGTCTGATAAACCTTTATTTGATATTGCAAAAAATAAATATAGTATAGATAAAAAAGGTAATCTACATGAAGGTTATCCACAAAAAAATGGTAGGGTAGATAAATGGAAATAAAAATAACATATGCATATGATGGCACATACTTTTATGGCTTTCAAAGACAAAAAGATAAAATAACTGTACAAGGAGAAATAGAAAAAGTAATATCAAAGGCTTTTAATGAAAAAATAAATTTAATTTCATCAGGTAGAACTGATGCAAAAGTTCATGCCTTAGGGCAAGTTTCAAATTTTAATATAAAGTCTAATATACCTTTAAATTCTATTAAAAACCAAATAAACAAAAAACTTTTTGGTATGGTTAAGGTAAATGAGATTGAATATGTAGATGAAAATTTTAATTCAAGGTTTGATGCAAAAAAAAGAGTATATGAATATAGATTTAAAGCATTTAAAAATGTATCCCCTTTTGAAGCAAACTATATTAGTGCAATTAAAAATGAGAAATTATTAGATTTAGATAGTATAAATGAAAAGTTAAAATTATTCATAGGTGAACATAACTTTAATTCTTTTTCTAAAAAAGATAAAAAAAGTGATTTTGATAAAAATCCTGTAAGAGAAATATATAATGCTTATTGTTACAAAGAAAATGATACTTTTATTGCCATAATAGAAGGTCAAAGTTTTTTAAGAGCCATGATAAGATTAATTATGGCTGCTTGTATATATGAGAGTAAAGAAACTATACTTAAAAGACTTAATCTTGAATTAGTTGATATTCCTAAAAAAATTCTAAGTCCTAATGGTCTATATTTAAAAGAGGTAATATATGAATGAAATAATGAAAAAATTAAATGCAAAAGAAGATAAAAAAATACTAGAAAGAATATATCTATATGAAGAAGAAGTTTTTGGAAATGCTGCTGTTGGACAATATAACATATCACCTTTTACTAAATACGGTTCTTGCTATGCTATATATAACAAAAAAGATATTATTTGTGTAATAGAAGTCTTATTTTCTCTAAATAATAAAGCATATATTTATGGGCTTTCTACTAATAAGGATTATAGACATAAGGGTTATGCTACTAAATTAATGAATTTTTGTATTGATGATATTAAAAAATATAATATTAATAGTATAGAACTAACAGTTGCACCTGAAAATGAAATTGCAATTAAATTTTACAATAAATTTAAATTTACCATAGATGAATATTTAGAAAATGAATATTTTGATAATGATGATAGATTATTAATGAAAAAGGAGATATAATGGAACATTATTTCACAAAAAATCCCACAGTTATATCTGAGAAAAAAGAAATTAGTTTTAACTTTATGAATGAAAACTTTAAATTTATAACTGATAATGGAATATTCTCAAAAGATCATGTTGATGATGGTAGTATGCTATTATTAAAATATTTTATGAAATCTAATGAAAAAGATAATTTTACTATGTTAGATATAGGTTGTGGTTATGGTGTAGTTGGTATAATTACTAAAAAAATATTAAAAAGTGCTACTATTACTTATACAGATATAAATAATAGAGCAATAGAATTAACATTAGAAAATATTAAATTAAATAATGTAGACAATAATTGTGAAGTTTTTCAATCAGACCTTTTTGAAAATATTAAAAATAACTTTGATATTATAATTTCTAATCCGCCTATTAGGGCAGGTAAAAAAACTATATTTGAAATATATAAAAATGCATATGAACATTTAAACGATAACGGAGATTTTTATGTAGTAATAATGACAAAACATGGTGCTAAATCAACTGAAAAAGAACTTAAAAATATATTTAATGAAGTTAAGTGCATTGGTATAGAAAAAGGGTATAGAATTTATAAGGCTAATAAAACTAAAAATAGTTCAAATTAATGAACTATTTTTTTCATATTTTTATAATTTTTTCAAACTTTCTGCCACTATATTTAACTCATCTTCTCTTAATGTTCTCATATCTAAAATAATACTATTTTCCTTTATTCTTGCAATAATAGGAATTTCACATAAAAGAAATTCTTTTTCTATTTGTGTTGCAGATTTCGTATTATGCGTTAATTTTATACCAACACTTTCAAAATAAGAATTTGGATAACTTCCACCACCAACTTCTGCTAATGTTTCAATTGTTTCAGCAATAAAATTTGTATCTTTTATTTCATTTAAAAATTTATTAGCCTTTTCTAAAAGTCTTTCTTTTGAAATAGAAATCATATTTAAAGTTGGAATATTTTCTAATGCCATATTTTTATCTAGGTATAATTTAAGGGTTGCTTCTAATGTTGCTATAACCATCTTATCTACACGCAATGCACGAGTAAGTTGATTTTTTTTCATCTTTTCTATGTATTCTTTTTTACCTACAATTATTCCTGCCTGAGATCCACCTAAAAGCTTATCTCCACTAAATGTAACTATATCAATTCCACTGTCTAATACTTCTTTTACAGTAGGTTCATAAGGCAAACCATATTCTCTTAAATCAATAAATTGCCCACTTCCCAAATCGTTTACAGATATTAATCCATGTTCATTTGCAATGTTTGCTACTTCACTATTAGTAACTTCTTTTGTAAACCCAGTTATTTTATAATTACTTGTATGCACTTTAAGTAAAATTGATGTATTTTCATTAATAGCATTAACATAATCTTTTAAATGTGTCTTGTTTGTTGTTCCAATTTCATATAAAATACCACCACTTAAATTAATAATTTCAGGTATTCTAAATGCTCCACCAATTTCTACCAATTCTCCTCTTGATACTACAATTTCTTTATCTTTTGCTAATGTATTAAGTACTAACATTACAGCTGCCGCATTATTATTTACAACAAGAACATCTTCTGCCCCAGTTAATCTTTTAACAATATCTGTCAAATGACTATAACGGCTACCTCTTTTTTTATTTTCTATATCAAATTCTAAATTTGAATAATTAAATGCTGTTTCTATTAAATGTTCCTTTACACTTTCACTTAAAAGACTACGCCCTAAATTTGTGTGTAATATTGTACCTGTTGCATTAATAACTTGTCTTAAAGAGAATTTATCTTGTTTTTCTACTTCAATAGATACTTTTTCTATGATTTCATCTATTGTTGGAACTTCACTCAATCTACTTTCTAAAATATTAGTTTTAATATTATCAATTTCTTTTTTCAAAATATCTTTTACAAATATTTCAGGGTATTTTTCTAACAACTTCTTTACTGTATTGGTTAACAAAATTTTATTTACAGATGGTATTTTGGCTAATAAATGTTTCATTTTGAGTCTCCCTTATATTATAATTCTTTTGCTATTTCCTTTATAGCATTTATTGCATAAATTACTTCTTTTTCAGTATTCATACTTGAAAAAGAAAATCTTATCATTCCTTGCTTTTCTGTACCAAAATGTTTATGCATTAACGGAGCACAATGTGTTCCTGACCTTATTGCTATGTCATATTTTTCAGTTAAAACTTCTGCTACATCTGATGATGGTATTCCTTTAAAATTAAAAGACACTATGGCAGTTTTTTCCCTTTCAAAATTTCCATAAAATGTAAGGCATTTTAAATCTTTAAGTTCATTATAGAACATTTTTGCAAAATTTAATTGTTTTTCATATAGATTTTCTATTCCTTGTTCATTAATATATTTTATACCTTCAGAAAGTCCTACTATACCAGGTGTATTATATGTTCCTGCTTCAAGTCTCGTTGGGTATTCTGCTGGGTGTTCCTTTTCAAAACTTTCAACACCACTTCCACCAACATTATATCTTGAAATTTCAATATTTTTATTTGCTATACATAGTCCACCTACTCCTTGTGGTCCAAATAAACTTTTATGTCCTGTAAAACAAAATATATCTATTCCTAATTTTTCTATATTTATATCTATTACTCCTGCAGTTTGTGAACCATCTACAAGAAGTAATATTTTATTTTTTTTACAAATTTTTGATATTTTTTCTATATCAACAATATTACCTGTAACATTAGATGAATGAGTTATTGCGAGAAGTACAGTATTACTTTTTATATGCTTTTCTATTTCATCATAGATTGTAATACCATCAGTATCACTATCTATTATACTGTATTCTACTTCTCTTTCCTTTGAAAGTTGATAAATAGGTCGTAATATAGAATTATGTTCCATTTTAGTGGTAATTACATGGTCTCCTTTTTTTAAAATCCCTTTTATTGCTATATTTAAAGCTTGTGTAGAATTTGCTGTAAATACAAGATATCTCTCATCACTTAATCCAAAAAAATCTGCTATTATCTCACGAGATTTGTATATTTCTAAAAAAGCATTTTCTGCTTCTTTATAAGTACCCCTAGATGGGTTAGCATAATTCCCAGATGATAAAATATCATAAATTTTTTTTGCAACATTTTCAGGCTTTTTTAAAGAGGTTGCTCCATAATCAAAATAGTATGACATAAAGTAAATTTCTCCTTTTTTAGTTAATATATTAATTACTGTTTAAAATTTTTAAAACTTTTTATTTTGTTAAAACTCTATAATCTTCAACTCTTTTTGTTATTCCTTGTTTGTCCATATACTCCAAAATTGGCAATGCATATTTTCTACTAGAACCTGTCATATCTCTAAATTGTGCTAATGTCAATTTTTTATCAGTTTCAAAATGTTTCACAATTTTATTTAAAGCTTCTTCAAATATTTTAACATGCATAACTATATCATCATTTAATCTTATTATAGTATTTCCTACAAGTGAATTTAATAATTCATTAGTTACCTTATTACCTTTTGTAAGTTCTTTTACACTTGGTGGTGTAAATTTACTTGCTAAAAGAGTTTTTTCTATATATTCTTTTTCTTTAAGTTGAGTAGTATCATACTTCACTTCAAAATCATAAAGTGAGATAAGATTTTTTTGAATTTTTAACACTTTATTATTTATAAGTAAATCTATTATTACCATAAGTTCTTTTTGACTTATTTTAAATTTTGAAAAAAGTTCTGCTTTTGATATTCCTACTTTAAGTTTATATTTTTTATGATATTCACTTATTATATCTAAGTTTTTTTCATAAATTTCATCATATTTTTTAACATGTATATACCCTAATGAAGTCTTATATACCTTATTTTCTTTTTCTAATTCTACTAAATCTATATTTACAGATTCTATATCTTGTTCAAGATCCTTAGAAATTTCTGTTGCTCTTATTAAATAATTATTTGCAGATAAAATATAGTTTGAAATCAAGGCCTTACTGTCTCCTTTTGATCTAACTTTTAACTTAGATAAAGTATCTTTATTAAATCTTCTATGTTTTTTAGGTATTGCATCTAAAATTACCCCACCACCAACAGTTAACATTGGTGAATATGTTCTTATAATAAATTTATCATAATTTTTAACTGAAATTTCTTCTTCTAAACGAAGTTGCACAAATCCACTTTCTCCTGCTTCAAGCATTTCTTTTCCAAGTGGAACTATTCTTGCCATTACTTCGCAAGTTCCTGTATATACTCTTACCCTGTCCCATAATTCAATTTTTAGATTAGGACTATTTATTATTTTAATTTCAGCATCAAACATATATGTTTTTGTTAATGTATCAGGACTTGCAAGCGTGCATCCCCTACCAGCATCTTCTATTTTCACATTACTTAAACTTATTGCTGTTCTTTGACCTGCATAGGCTGTTTTTACATCTTTTTTATGTACTTGTATATTTCTTACTTTTGTCATTATTTTTTTAGGGTAAACTTCTAATTCATCTCCTACAGAAATTTCTCCTTCTGTTAAAGTTCCCGTTACTACAGTTCCAAATCCTTTTACTTGAAAGGCTCTATCTATATTAAGTCTTGAATTTTTACTTTTCTTTATTTCAATAATTTTTTCAGTTTTTTTATCAATTTCATTTAAAAGTTCATCTATTCCTTTTTTACTTATAGAATCTACTTCTATTATGGGACTATTATCAAGTGGAGTATCTTTTATAAAGTTTTTTATATCTTCTTTAACAAGTTCTCTATACTCATCATCTGCTAAATCAATTTTTGTCATTACTATTATATAGTTTTCTACACCTAATAAAGAAAGTATATCTGCATGTTCTTTTGTTTGAGGCATTATACCTTCTCTTGAATCAACTAAAAGTAATACAAGATTTATTCCACTAACTCCTGCAAGCATATTTTTTATAAATTTTTCATGACCTGGAACGTCTACTACTCCGCATCTTTTTCCACTAGGTAAATCAAAATAAGCAAATCCAAGATTAATTGACATACCACGCTCTTTTTCTTCTAATGTAGTATCTGTTTCAATACCACTAAGGGCCTTAATTAAAGTTGTTTTCCCATGGTCAATATGCCCAGCCGTTCCTATTATTATATTGCTCATAAATTTTCTCACTTTCTAAAATTACAAGTTTTCATATAAATTATCGTTTTCATACATTAATTTTATATCTCTTTTTATACCTATTTTTTTAGAATAATATAGTGCCTTATACTCTATATTTTCTTTATCTAACATTTCTATTAATTGGTTTAAATTATTCCATTCTGTTTTTAACATAAAACCACAACCCAAAGAAATAGATGGATGCGTAGGTACAAGACTAGCTTTAATATTTTGTAATAAACAAATATTATCTGCTTTTATTGAATCATGAGTATTGTAAAATACTATCAGTGCTTCTTCTATCATATCTACACCTACATATATATTACTTTATTTTTTATCATATCTTCTACTATAAAATACATATTTGTTGCTTTCCCTACTGCAATTTGTATATTATAGTAATCAAGACATACACCACAGCATACAATTTCTACACCTTTATTTTCAAGTTCTTTTAATTCATCTAAAACATGACTTTTATCCTTATCAACAAGTATTGCCCCTTCGTTATAGAATATTATTTTTTTAGGTAATATTTCTTGTTCAGATAATGCATATAAGTATGCTTTCACAAGTTTATTTCCTAGTTCATCACTACCATGTCCCATTGTTTTTTTGTTAATTACTGCTATATATTCAACATTTGAAGTTTTAATTTTTTCATTATTTTCTGATTTAAAAACTTCTTTATTTTCACTTTTATCTATTTTATTATTAGATATTATTACTTTATATTCTTCATTAGATATTTTTTCTATACCAAAATTATAATTTAGTTGAAAAGCTAATTTTTCTAAATTCTGAGTAGCAATCAAATTATCTACTGTTGTTTCTACTATATCATATTCTAATAATAATTTTTTTGTTTTAACTACTGGTAATGGACAAGCCATTCCTTTTGCATTAAATTCAAATTTTTTCATTTTTTCTCCATATTTTCTAATATACTATTATATCTTTGTCTTGTTTTTCTATTACTTTTCCAACTATACTACTTTTAATTTCAAGTTTATTTAATTTTTCTAATAATTCTTCTCCATATTCAGATGGAATACTTATAAGTAGTCCACCAGAAGTTTGAGAGTCATACATTATTTCTTCCAAAGCAAAATCATTTGTTTTAAATTCTATTTTATCTTGGAAATAATTTCTATTTCTTTGACCACTTGAAGTAATTATAAATTCTTTTGCTAAATTATATGCATCAGGTAATATTGGTATGTTTTTAGATAAAATTTCTGCTGAATATTTATTATCAAGCATTTCTACAAGATGACCTAAAAAACCAAAACCTGTTATATCAGTACAACTATTTACAGGAAAATCTTTCATAATTTCTGCTGAATATTTATTTAATGTTACCATCTGTTTAACACATATATCAAAGGTCTCTTTTGAACATTCATTTATCATATTAGCAGTATTAATAATACCAACTCCTAAAGGTTTAGTAACTATTAGTAAATCTCCTAGTTTACAGTTATTATTTAATAGTATTTTACTAGGATGAATAATACCTGTTACAGATAATCCATATTTAGTAGTTGTATCATGTATTGAATGTCCTCCTGCAAGAACACCACCTGCTTCATGTACTTTTTCTGCTCCCCCTTTTAATATTTGCTTTAATATTTCCATATCCATTTTTTCTGGAAATGCTACAATATTAAGAGCTGATATAACTTCTCCACCCATTGCATAAACATCGCTTAATGCATTAGTTGCTGCAATTTGACCATATAAATAAGGGTCATCAATCATTGTAGTAAAGAAGTCTAATGTTTGAATAATGGCTTTATCATCTGATATTTTATACACTGCGGCATCATCAGAAGATTCATACCCTACAATTAAATTTTTATCTTGTTTTTTAGGTAAATCTTGTAATAATTCTGAAAGAGCCCCCGGCCCTATTTTTGAATTTCAACCACCACAGATTATCATTTTCATTTTTTTATTTTCCATACATCTCCTTTTCCTACAAAATTACTATATTTTTACTTTTATTATAGCACTTATTCCTTTTTTTTCAAAGTGCTATATATAAAAAAATACCACTCAAAAGTATTATTAAGTGGTATATAATTAATATTTATTTTCAATTTTATATTTTTAAAGTATTGGCGGGAATGTGTGGGAATCGAACCCACCTAAGAGGCTCTTAACCCCTCATGCTGGTTTTGAAGACCAGAGAGAACACCAGAACTCATCCACTCCCGTTTTTCAATTAATACAATTATAACCTATAAATTATCAAAAATCAATATTAAAATTTATTTTTCTATTTGCATGTAAGTTGCAATATAAGTTATAAATACTTATTGCTACATTAATGTTCTTCCTATAAATAAGCCGAAATAATTTCCAATTACATAACCAAATGTTCCAACAAGCATTACTGGTGCAATATATATAGTCCAATTCTTAGATGTTGCCATAGCTACTGCTGTAGTAGGCCCCCCTATATTAGCATTTGAAGCAAGTATAGCTTCTTCTAATTTAAAGTTAAATATTTTGGCTCCTATAAATGTAACTAGCATATTTACTACTACTATTATTAAACAATAAACTAATAGTAAAGGAGAATTTTGTATTATAGATATAATTGACGCCGGTACTCCAATAACTGCAAAAAAGATATAAATTAGGAAAATTCCAAGTTCTTGGGCTCCTGAAATATTTGAAAAAAACTTTGGAAAAACTGTTGCTAAAATAACAGTTAATGTAGTTAATATTAAGTATTTATTTCCTAAGAATATTACTAATTCTCCTTGAAAATTTGAATTTAAATAACTAGATAATGCAAATGAAACTGTTACTATAGTTACAGTTGAAGCAAAAGCAAATGCTATATCTTTTAAAGACATTTCTATTTTTTCTTTATTTTCCTTAAATTTTTCTACTTTATTACTATCATTCCCGTAAGCTCTTTCAAAATGTTTATTGAAAAACTTAATGCTTGGTATTATTATTAATACAAAGAAATATATTACTGCTAATAAATTATCACTAACAGTTGCTGCAGCAATTAATTTACTGTCAACATTAAAACTTGTTGAAACTGCAACAAAATTTAAACTTCCACCTATGTATGTAGCAGACATCATTCCCGCTACATGATTTAATTCTGGTATATATTTATATAATAAGAAATAACCTAAAATAGATCCTATCATTGTTCCTACTGAACTTATTAAAAATATTACCATTAATCTTCCGCTTTCTTTACCTATTTGATAAATGTTACACTTGAAAAGTAATAATGGTATTGCCATAGGAACAACATATGTCCATATTGAATCATAAACTGGTGATTCTAAAGGTATAATTCCAAAATTTGAAAGGAACATAGCAAATCCTAATGCAATTATAACTCCTGTAATTTTAGCTGCTATTTCATATTTTTGCTCTAAATAAATACTAAATGCTGCTATACATATTAATATAGACCAAAGTCCCCATATATTGTCAGAACTTATCATTTTAATATCATCTCCTTTTATTCTTATATAATTTAAAACTTGAAAAAAAGCAAAGCATAATTTTAAAATTATAAATGCTTTGCTCTTTTCTTATTTTATTGTATTTAAATCATACCATAATTATACTTTAAATACAGTTTGTCCTTCTATTTCTTTAGTTAATGCATCTAATGCTACTGAAACTCTATGTTCTCTTAATTCATATTGTTCTTCTTTAGATGTTGCTGGATCTCCTAAAGGATAAGGTATAGATATAGTAGGTACTATTTTATTTACACCTACTGTAAGAGCAACTGGTACTAAGTTACACATTTGAACTATTGGTATACCTGCTTTTTCTACTTCTTTAACTATCGTTGCACCGCAACGTGTACAAGTACCTCAAGTAGACACCATTATAACACCGTCCACATTATCTGCTTTTAAATGCTCTAACATTTCTTTACCCATTCTTGCAGCTTCTGCTTGAGTAGTTCCTGTTCCTACAGTACTGTAGAAATAGTCATGAAGTTTACCAAAAACTCCTTTTTTAACTAAATTTTTCAATGCATCTAAAGGAACTATTACATTAGGATCATTATCTGCTGCTGCTGGATCAAATCCTGCGTGAATAGTTTTGAATTCTCCTGATTTAAGTCTATCCATTTGTGATATATCATATCTTCCCCATCTTGTTGCAGATGCAGATTGTATTCTATCTGGATTATCTACAGGAACAATTCCACCTGTTGTTAATATTGCAATTTTAGCATTCTTTAAATCTTTTATAGGTGTTGCAACAGGAACAGAATCTTTTTTAGGTATTGGAAGTTCTGTACAAAATTCTTCACCTTTAAGTTTTTTAACAAGCATATCTACACCACGTTTAGCAGCACTTACTTTTGAATCAAGCCATACTTGATGTCTTATTCCTCTTGCGAAATAACCATTTTCTTCAGCCCCGCCAACTTCTTCATTTCTTAATACTTTATCAATATATTTTGCTATTGCTTTAGTATCATCTTTCATAGAAGCTGCTGAACGTCCACCTTCAAATATAATTATTTCTTTTTTAAACATTTCTACACCTGGATTTTCTACATTCATAGAACTTATAACAGGTACATTATATTTTTCTTTAATTGCTTTACATATATTACCACAAGCAACTCCATATCTTCCTGCTTGGAAAGCTGGTCCTGCAATAAATATATCAAAATCTAAATCTTTTATTAATTCCATTATTTCAGCTATTGCTTCATCTTTATTTGATCCCATGTAATTATCACCACAAATAATTGTATGAGTTATTTGAACTTCTTTCATTTCACTGTTAAATGCCATACCTGGACCAACAACGCCTTCTTTTAAAACAGGCTTAAAGTCAGCTTTATCTTCTCCACCAATTCCACCAAAGAATTGATTTATATAATGAATTGCTTTTTTCATGTTTTTTTTCCTCCTATATAATGAGTTTTATATTCTCTTAAATCTTAAAATTCTTTCATAGTCTTTATAGACCAACCTGCTATTGCATCTCCACAGAACATTGCATTGTTTTCCATGATAATTGATCCATCTTCTTTTACACTTGGTCCTAATATTTCATCATTAGCCCATCCACCTGATAAACCATCTCTTGCTAGTGATTGAAGTTCTCCTATAACTTTTTTAGCAGCTGGAAGTTTTATTAATTCAGATACATTTCCTGAAGAAACAAGTGCATTAGCTTTTTCATCTAACACAACTAATGGTTGACTCGCACCATCTCTACCTGTACATTCATTACTTATACCTACAACTTTAACTCCTACATCTTCTAATGCAACTATACATCTTATGTAGTCTGTATCTGGATTTCCATATCCTTCTTCTGTAACTATTGCTCCATCAGCTCCTAGTGCTTTAGCTAAATTAGCTACAAAAATTGCAGATCTTTCTTTTTGTTCTAATGAAACATTTAAGTTTGAAAGTATAACCCCTAAGAAATTTAAAGATTTACCATGTTCATTATATAATTCTTTAATTATAGGGAAATTTTGCATGTCATATGTTGACCATTTAGATGAAGCTGGCATAAATGAACCTGATATAATAGCTCCATCAAGTATTTCATTAGGGTTTACAAATGATGGTACATAATGGTTTAAATCCCAACCATATATCAAATCATTATATCCCATTTCTTCCATTTGTGATTGTGGTTGCATTACAAGCACTACACTTGGAAGTTTTTCTATATCTGAATTTCTATTTCTTACTGCTTCAAAATTATATTCTTCTATATCATTAGAAGTTTCTGATAATACAGATTTAGCAAGATATTCAGCAAATTTATGACTTGCCCATCTAATTGCTTTATTTTTCTTTTGTTGTTCATGTCTTTCAAATTCTTCATCAGTATCTGCAACTATACATATATTTATAAGTTCTCCATATATAGTATATTTTTGACCTTCTCCTGACATGTCAATTAAACCATCTCCAAATGATCCCCAGTGCATACCCACACCAAGTACAGAAACTCCTTTAAGAGCATATAAATCTCCTTCACCACATGGAGAAAGTTCTCCTGTTACTCCAGGAAATGCAGCTCTTCCATCTTTTCTAGCACGTGGCTCTACTGCTTCTTTAACAGGAACAATACGTATATCTTCCCCTGGTCTTGCTATTTCTATATCAACATTTGTAATGTGTTTATCTTCTTTTATAAAATTTATAGCTTCTTCTTTATTTATATATAAAATTTCATTTTCATATTTTGTTTTATCTCCAAATTTAACATCTTTTACATGAAAATTATGGATTCTTAATTTTTTCATTTGTCCCTCCAAATTTATTATTTTAATTGATTATATTAATAATCTTCTTTTAATGCTTTCATTATTGATACTATAGTTAATAGCATTATAATCGCAAATGGGAATGCCGCTACTATAGATATAGTTTGTAACATTTTCAAACCATTTGCTGAACCTATCATTAATGATAATGCCAATGTTGATTGTACGATTCCCCATACTAATTTTTTAGAATTAGGTGGATTTAAAGTACCATTATCTGATAACATTCCTAAAACAAAAGTTGCTGAATTTGCTGAAGTAATAAAGAATGTAAACAGTAAAATTATGGCTATTACAGCTATTACATTTCCTAATGTTATATTAGTTATAACGATAAAGAATGCTGTTGATGCATTACTTGCAGCTTGTACAAGAATTTCTTTTCCCATTGAAAAATCTATTGCTCCAAATATTGAAAACCATATGAATGATACTACAGATGGTACAATAAGTACACCACTTATAAATTCTCTAATAGTACGACCTTTTGAAATTCTCGCTATGAAAGTCCCTGTAAATGGAGCCCATGCAATCCACCATGCCCAATAGAACAGAGTCCATAATCCATACCAATCAGTCTTACTAAAAGCTCCTATTTCAAATGTGTTAGATAATAGACTTTGTAAGTAATTACCTGTACTTTCTCCAAAAATATTAAGTATATCAACTGTTGGACCAAATATGATTGATAAGCCTAGTAAAGCCACAACTAAAATCATATTCAAATTAGAAATTAATTTTATACCTTTATCAATACCTGTTACCGCTGTCCATGTATATATAACAGTAATACCAACTACTATTATTATTTGCACTGTTGAACTTTCAGGAATATTAAACATAAAATTCAAACCACTATTTATTTGATATGTTCCTAATCCTAATGAAGTAGCCATTCCTGCTGCTGTAGCAAATATTGCAAGTATGTCAATTAATTTACCTATATAACCTTGTGCTCTTTTTTCACCTATTAATGGTATAAATAAACTACTTATTAATCCTGGTTTATTTCTTCTAAATTGCATATATGCAAGTCCCAAACCTAATATACTATAGTTTGCCCAAGGGTGTAATCCCCAATGAAGAAATGATTTGTTCATAGCAAATCTTGCAGCACCGACTGTCATTGATTCATGTCCTACAGGATTTACATAATGGAAAAGAGGTTCATATATACCAAAGAAAACTAACCCTATTCCCATTCCTGCAGAAAATAGCATTGCAAACCATGAAATATTACTATATTCAGGTTTAGAATCATCTGGACCTAATTTTATATTTTTATATTTACTAAAATATGCTATCCAAACAGCAAATACTATAAAACATGTCATTGCTATAGTATAAAACCAACCAAAATTACGAACTATTCCTTTTAAAAGGACATTTCCCAATGTTTCAAAATTTGCTGGGAATATAAGTCCATATAATGCGACAATAGCTATAATTGAGACTGAAATTATATAAACTGAATTGTCTTTTATTTTTTCACTCATATATCTTTGCATGATTAATTTGTTTTTAAAATTATTCTATTAAATCATACATCTCCTTTTCTTAAAATTTTTTAATTTATTTACATTCAACTATTTATTATCAATTTAAATATTATATATTAGAATATGTACCGTTAAACTAGATACAAGTGTAAGATTATGTTTAAAGAAAGTTCTAAGGTACATATTCTTTATTTTTTTATTAATTTTACATGACACGTGGAATAATATTATCAATTACTGACAAATCTATAGTTTTAAAATCTTCAGCAATTCTTTGTTCATAATTCTTAGGTGTATGCGATATTTCTTGCCACTGTTTAAAAATTTCTATACATTTTTCTATTAGTAGTATATCTTTCATGTTATCTTCTTTATCACTCTTAGGGTAAACCATTACAGATCTGTAAGGTGTTTGATTTGGTTTCAAACTTGAAGCCTGAGGGTGTGTAAGAAGAATATGTCTATCATAAACAAAATTTCTTGCTTTAATTAGAACTTCCTCATATGTTCTAACAAAGATACATTGTAATGTATCTTTATATTTCTCATAAACTTTGTCATTATTAGTAATAAGTATTACTTTTTCAATATTCCACATAAAGTTCCTTTCTTAAATTATGTATTTATCTTAACTGTTTTTCTTGCTTCTAAAAATACTGATATCTTTCCAAAGCATAAAGAAAAGAAGTAGTGCACCTACATAACCATTTAAAACGTATATTATATTTACTAATACTCTAAATGGAAGATATAGTCCTACAATTAAACCTATCAAACCAAGTGCTATAGTAAGTAATCTAAATTTAGATGTTCCCTCATCTGAAAATCTTGATACTGGATTATAAAGTAAAGGCACAGCAGTTGTATATATTCCAGCAAATACTACCATTGCGAATATAGATGAAAAAGGTCTCCAAATTTTTGTAGCAAGTATAAGGTTAGGAATAGCTGCATTCCATACATATACACCATTTTCGCTTGTATTTATATTTGCAATTTGTGCAAATGAAACAAGTGCTATAGCTATACATATTGCCAATGTTCCACCTATTATACCGTATTGTAAATCTTTTTTATTATTTTTAATGGCAAGAGCAGAAGTAAAACTTGCAAACCATAAAAGAACAAATCCTGCATAAGATAATCCAGATATAAGCCAATTAGCACCTGCATTTTTAATACTTTCACCTGCTTTAGCCCCTTCGTAAGCTGAATTTTTTATAATTTCTAAACCACTAGAAATATTAGATCCATCTCTTACAAAAGTAATAAGCCCAATAGTAATACATAATACCACTACTATAGGACCAACAATACCTATAGCAT
Source organism: Oceanivirga salmonicida (assembly GCF_001517915.1). NCBI lineage: Bacteria > Fusobacteriati > Fusobacteriota > Fusobacteriia > Fusobacteriales > Leptotrichiaceae > Oceanivirga > Oceanivirga salmonicida. Next base: position 24,512 of record NZ_LOQI01000010.1, read on the forward strand.
CTACTAGTGAATTCAATCCTCCAACAACAGTTATAACTGTCATGACAGTTAATATGGTTGCTCCCATCCAAATTGGTAATCCATATTCCTGATTAAGTGTTGAAGCTGCTCCACCAACCATTACCCAAAATGACATATAACAAAATGAAGTTGAGTAGTAATCATAAAATCCCCCTATATAATCACCACAATAATATCTATATATGTCATTGGCTTTTGCAAATTTTTGTTCAGAACCCGCTTTAGCAAAACTAAAATTGTAATATAAAAATGTTATCATAAAAACTGCTATTACTAAGAAATTTTTCATTCCATAAGCAGTGTAATATTGTATTATCTCCTGCCCTGTTGCAAATCCCGAACCGATAGTAAATGCAATAACTGCTCCTGCAAGTATTATAACTCTTTTCCAGTTTATTAAATTTTTATTATCTCCCATATATCGATTCCTCCTATTATTTTTTAATTTAAAATATTAAAAGTTATCTTTTTCGAAAACAGTTTGCTCTGTAACTGGAGTTTGTAATACTTTAAGAGCTCTTCTTAACATACGTTTACGTATTTTCTTAGAATCTTCTTCTCCTTGTGTAGGATCTCCAAGAGGATATGGTATTCCCACACCTGGTATTATTCTGTTAGCACCTATTGTAAGTGAAATTGGAACTACTGTCGCCATATGAACTACAGGTATTCCGTATTTTTCTATTCCTTTTACCATTGTTGCACCGCAACGTGTACAAGTACCTCAAGTGCTGACAAGAATAACAGCATCTACATGTTCATCAATAAGTTTTTGTCCTATTTCAGTTCCAAATTTAGCAGCTGAACCTGTAGCTGTTCCTGTTCCTGTTGTAGCATAGAATGTGTTATATAATTCTCCAAATTCTCCATCTCTTTCCATTTCTCTTAATACATCAAGAGGAACTACAAGGTTAGGATTTTCCATAACAAATTGACGGTCATATCCACCATGAATTGTAGTGAAATCTTTTGATGATAATTCACTAAGACCTTCTATAGAATAAGCACCGTATTTTGTAGCATTTGAAGATTCTATATGATCTGGATTTCCTGTAGGAACAACTCCACCTGAAGTTACTATAGCTATTTTAGCTTTTGTAATATCTTTAACAGGATCTGCAGGAGCTACTCTATCAAACTTAGGCATAGGAAGATCTGTTTCAAAAGGTTCTCCCTTCATTTTCTTAACAAGCATTTTTACAGCTCTTGCTGAAGCTCTTTCATCTGCAAAATAATTAACTCTAATTCCTCTTTCATGGTATCCTTCAATTGAAGGACCTAATATTTCTTCACCTGTTGCCATTTTCTTAACAAGGTTAGAAACAATTTTTATAGAATTTTTCATATCAGCTGCAGAATTTTTAGTTTTAACTATAATAACATCTTTACGGAACATGTCTACTCCTGGATTTTCTTCATATTCAGCAGTAATAACAGGTATTCCTAATTTTTCATCTACAGCTTTACATATAGTTCCACAAGCAACTCCATAACGTCCCGCATTAAATGCAGGCCCTGCTACAAAGACATCAGGATTGAATTTTTTAACCATTTGTAAAATAGTTTCAGTAGCTTCTTCTAAGTTTTCACCGAAATAATTATCACCACATATAATTGTAGCAACTATTTCGTAATCATCACCTAATTCAGTTTGTAATGCTAATCCTGGACCTATAGCCACACCTTCTCTTAATTCAGGTTTATGACCAGCTTTTTCTTCTCCACCAATACCAGCAAAAAATTGATTTATATAATGTACTACTTTATATTTTTTCATAATTCCATCCTCCTTAATATCCTCTTGCAGCAAGACGATTAAATCCATTTGCTATTGTAGATGCTATTATAATTTGAATTTCGGCTTCAAATGAGCCATCTTCATTAACACAACCTGCCCATCCACCGATTTGATTTTCTATATATTCCATAGTTCCTATTATTTTATCCATAGCTGGGAATTGTAAAGTTGCATTTCCTTGACCACATGATGCAAGTGCAGTTGCTTCTTCACAAGTATCAGCAAGTGATTGAGATTTTCCATCTTTACCTGGAAATTCATCTGTTACAATAACTACTTTAATTCCTTTTCTTTCAACCTTACCACAGTTCATCATAAGGTCTGTATCTGGGTTACCATAACCTTCTTCTGTTACGATTACTCCATCAAGTCCCATCCATTTAGCAAGTTTTGCAACCATATCTGAATGACGTTCTTTATCTGCAAGGAATACATTTTCATTTGTTAAAATAACTCCCATGAAATTTATATCTTTACCGTGATGTTTATAGCAATCTTCAATAACTGGATTATGGAAATGATGGTATGTAGTAACTTTATCACATGGAGCAACACAGTTACCTGAAACTATTGCACCATCCATAATTTCTGTAGGATACATATATGTTGGAACAAATTCTTTAGCGTCTACTCCATAATAATAAGTATCATGTAATAATCCTTGAGACTGTAGCATATGAACATATCCTACTTTAGGAAGATCTGGGTACATAGCCGCTTGTTCAAATATAGGTTTTGTTTCATATACTTCTATAGTATCTGGTTCAAGGTTTCTTGCTGTTTCACCTAAAAACGCAGCTACTTTAAGCCCTGCTATACGACCTGCTTTTTCATACACATGTGTTTCTAATCCTTCTTTAGGTTCTATAACTACACAAATATTTACTGTTTGAGAGAAAGGAGTATAATCTGCTGCAGGACCACTCATATCTATTACACCTTCTTGGAATCCTACTATTCGACCTACAGTAACTACACAGCATCCATCAAGTGAATGAGTTCTTCCTTCACCAACTGTTGGACTAACTTTCCCTATTATTCCTGGGAACATTTCCCCACCACCACTTACTTTAACACGTGGTTCTATAACATCTTTTACAGGTGTTATTCTTGTTTTATCTCCTGGTCTTGCTATTTCAAGTTTACAATCTATAAGTTTATCATCTTCTAAAACCAGTTTTTCAACTTCTTCTTTATTTACATAAAGAACATGATCTTTGACATAAGTTTTATCTGCAAACTGTATATCATTTATTTTGATTTTACCTAACTCTAACTTCATTTAATATTACCTCCTTTAGTAATATATTCATAATTAAAAGTAGCAAGATTTTAACGCAAAGACTTTAGCTTTACTAAATCAATAATCTTATTACCACAGACTTAACTAACTACCGCAGTAGTTATTATGTATAGCAGTAGTTATTATGTACATAAGAACCCAGCTTATCCCTCCTTTTTTCTCTTTTTATTTATTGTATCTAAATTTGATAAACTTTTTACACTTTTTACATTTTCGTAAAATATTTAAATTACTCAATCTTTATAATCGTAGTTTACATCTCCTTCTGCATACTTTTTATTGTAATCTTTTAGTAATGTTTTAACTTCAAATGATAACCAAGCAACAGCTATTAAGTTTGGAAGAACCATTAAACTATTGAATATATCAGCTAATGACCATACTATCTCTACTTCTTGTAATGATCCTGCTATTATACAGATTATTACTATTATTCTATATGGCATTAAAGCAGATTTACCAAATAAGTATTTAATGTTAGATTCTCCAAAATAATACCAACCTATTATAGTTGTAAAAGCAAAAAATGCAAGACAAACTGCTAATAGAATTGCTCCAAATTCACCAAATGCTATTTTGAAAGCACCTTGTGTTAATTGAGCACCTTTAAGATATTGTCCATTAACATCTGTGACATTATATGCTCCTGTTACTAAAATAGATAAAGCTGTTGCAGAACAAACTACTGCTGTATCTATAAACACTCCTACTATTGCTGTTAACCCTTGTTCAGCTGGATGTTTAACGTGTGCTACTGCATGGGCATGTGGTGTAGAACCCATTCCTGCTTCATTAGAGAATAATCCTCTTGCAACACCTTTTTGAACTGCTGCTTTTACTACTGTTCCTGCAATACCACCTGCTACTGCACTAGGTGCAAAAGCACTTCTTATTATCCAAGCAAATGTAGGAATTATTTGATTATGGAATATAATTAAAATTATAATACTAACAAATATATATACTGCCGCCATAATTGGAACTACTAATTCAGCAAATTTTGCAATTCTTTTCATACCACCAATAAAGATTAATGCTGCTAGAAAAGCAACTATTACTCCTATTATTCCGCCATTTATATTTTCTAATCCACTTATTCCTTTAATTCCTGCTGCAATAGAATTTGATTGAACTGCATTTCCCATAAATCCTAATGCTAAAATTATTGATATAGCAAAAAAGCCAGCTAAAAATTTACCTATTATTCCTGTTTTTTTCAAACCATAATGTATATAATATGCTGGTCCACCAACTAATTCGCCATTAATTTTAGATCTATATTTTTGAGCTAAACAAGCTTCGGCAAAGATAGTCCCCATACCAAGAAAGGCCGCAATCCACATCCAGAAAATTGCCCCTGGTCCTCCTGCAGTTATTGCTGTTGCAACTCCTGCTACATTCCCAGTTCCTACTTGTGCTGCAATAGCAGTAGCAAGAGCTTGGAATGAAGTCATCGAACCTTCTTTTTTAGTAATTTGTTTCTTAAATACCATTTTAAATGCTCTTGAAAATTTAGTTACTTGTGGAAATCCTAACATAATACTTAAAAATAATCCTACACCTAATAATCCCCACATTAAGATATTACTGGCAATGAAATTATTTATTGTATTTATTAATTTTATCAACTCTTCATAACCCATATTTTTTACTCCTTAAATTCATATATAAAAAAACGGTAGTTTTAAATTTTTAATATTTACTAAAACTTACGTTTTTCCGTTTAGTTTTATGTGTAAATATCAATATAGTAAAATTTCTCAACTACCGTAAGTTTATATAGAAATATTGTTATTTTTTTAACTAATATATTCGTAAAAAATGTTCAAATCAATAACTTGTTTTTTTTTACGATAACAATCCTTCTGATTTTAAAATTTCTTTTGATTTTTCTTTATTTTCTTTACTTACAAGAATAATAGGACCTGTGCATCCCATACCACTTTCAGCATAAATATTATGTTTCCATAATAATTTTGCAGCATCTTCTAAATCCATGATATCAACACCTGAAATTTGTGAAGTTACTACTTCTTTTTCGGGCATTTTTATTTCTTCAGAAGGTTTTGTTTCTTGTTTTTTATTTTTTAATTCAGAAAAAATTTTATCTAAACCTGCATCTTGTGCTTTTTTATACTCTTGTCTAGCCTTTTCATCAACTTTTCCTATAGCAATTTCATAACCATATTTAAGAGCTTTTGCAACAACAGGCGAACCTGATGCTCTTGATAAAATTAAAATTCTTCTATCATAATCTTCGCCTACTCCTGGACCATAACCATATCCTTGTGCTTCATAATCTCCACCTGTTGTGTATGAAGAAAATATCTTCATGAAAAGATTTCCAGTCAATGAATCTGTTACCATTACATCAGGAGTACCCATTAATAAATCATTTCCTCTCATTACAGATCCACCGTCTGCTCTTTGAGATTCAGAGAATTTAAAATCATACCCATTTTTTTGAAGTTCTAATAATATTTTTTCAGTTTGTCTTGCACCTTCTATGTTTATAATTCCAACTGTTGGTTTACATATACCAACTGATTTAGCAGTTGCTATTCCATATATGGCATTTCTAACCATCGCTTCTACTCTATCAGTTGCTGATGTACCAGTAGTAGTTGCTATAAACATTTCTTTTCCTTTTCCAGGAGTTATTACTCTACCTACTGTAGAAACTCCTATAGGGAAATTATAGTGCATTGTAACACATGAAGATATTTCACCTTTATCTAAAAGTTCTTCCATTATTTTATGTGCTTCTTCTTCTGAACTAGTTTCATAACTTTCAAAATCTTCATGACCTTTTCCTATTAAAACTATATCAAACAAATCATTTTTTGCAAATTTTGCACCTTTTATAATATTATCAACTCCGTGTTCACTACCTAAAGTTGTTACTCCTACTTTTATTTTTTTACCGAAGTTTCCTGTTTCAATAGCATCTGCTACTTCCATAAGAACTTCTGAAATTATTTTTTTGCTCATAATCTCACACCCCTACTCTTCTGTAATATTCTGAGCAAGTTTTCTAATTGATTCCGCTATTATTTTTCTAATTTCTTCCTTAGATACTGTGCCTTCTTCATCTTTTATACCTGTATTTCTTTCAGCTATAAATGATACACCATCAAATAAATTTGTCATTCTTCCTAAGAATAAACTTCCTTTACCAATAATCATGGCTCTATTTTTATTTCCAGTTGTCAAATCATCACATAAAAATCCTATATATGGAACACCTGATGGTATATGACCTTGTGTTGGAGCCCAACCTGGTAATCCTTTATTTTCTATGAATGATTTTAATTCTGTTCTTTCCATTTCTTTACGAAGTACAGCTAAAGCACCTATCATCTTGTAGTTTGCTTCTGGAACATTTCCTGCTCCTGCTGACATTGTTATATCAGGATTTTGCATTTCTACTGAATAAACGTCTACGTCAGTTATTTTTAATTTTGCCTTATCTAATCCTGGAGTTACCAATGCAGATATAACTGCTTGTGGTGAAGAACCAGTTCCAACATTATGTTTACCTACTAAATCAGTTCTAATTATTGGACTAACTCCGTCATTTTCAGAAATAAGGACTGCAAATCCTCCAAGTACGTCTTCTAATACTGGTATTCCTTTTTTAACATGATCTTTTGCATTCATTCCAAGTTTTGCAGTTGCTCCTCCTGCAACTACCATAACATTTTTATAAACTCCTGCTTTAACTAATGATGCTGCACTTATTAATGCATGAGTTGGAGCTGCACAGAAACCTCTTAAATCAGAACCTGAAGCATTTACTAAATTAACTACTTCTGCTATGGCTTTGGCAAAGTTTCCTCCTCCACGTTGATTTACGTCTCCACATGCTTCTTCAGAACATTCTATAACATAATCTATATCTTGTGGATTTATTTTTGAAGATTTTAAAAGTTCTAATGCTGATATTACACCTGATGCTTTTACAACAATATTTTCAAACATTACGTGTGAATTAAGGTTAGGATCTACATCATGTGCTCTTTTAACATAACCAACAACTTTTCCATTATGTATCAATGCTTGATCAGCATCACTCATATCACTTATATCTGAACCTTTTAATTGTCCAAATAAATGTGATAATTCTTTAAAATTCTTTTCCAATTTTGGAGATACTTCATTTATAAATTCATCTGATAATTTTACTAAATCAAAACTATCTGACAATTTCATTATTGCCAAAAATTCATCTTGTGGAACTATTTGACCAAATTTACCGTAACGATCTCCTTTTTGATCTTTTATATCATACCAAGGTAATGGATAAGTACCCAATTCTTCTGGAGTCTTTCTTCCTATATATACTTGATTTGGTAAATAATCAACCACTTCTTCATATGTTCTGATATGTTTTTTTACATTTTGTAAAAATTCCGAACCAGGATTTGTTATTCTCTCTATCGAACATGTTGAACCACTTTCAATCATATCCGGAGTATGAACTAAAACATATCCTGCTCCTTTAAATACTGGATAATTCATATTTATATTTAGGAAAGGGGGTTACCCTTTCCTATCTCCTTTCTGGATTATATGATTTAATTTTCAAACACTGTTTGACAACTTACTTCTGTTGTCAACGCTTTTAATGCCTTATTAACTAATTTTCTTCTTAATTTCTTTTCATCAGCTTTATCTAATTTTGGATTACCTAATGGATGAGGTATCGCAATAGCAGGAACAATTCTATTTGCTCCAACAGTTAGAGAAATTGGTACAACTGTACACATATGAACAACAGGTATTCCAGCTCTCTCTATTTCTTTTGCCATCGTTGCACCGCAACGAGTACAAGTACCTCATGTAGATGTTAAAATAACTGCATCTACCCCAGCAGATACTAATTTAGCACCAATTTCTTTTGCAAATGCTTTTGCATTAGCAACTGCAGTACCATTACCTACTGTTGTGTAGAATTTATCATGTAATTCTCCTATTACACCTTCTTTTACTAAATCACGCATTACATCTACTGGTAATACACGATCTGCATCTAAATTAGCATAAACAGGATCATACCCACCATGTGCTGTTTCATGAGTTTGCTCAGTTAAATCATCAAATCCTTTCAAGCAATATTCACCATATTTTGATGCAGAAGAAGATTCAATATGATCAGGATTAGTCTTAGGTACAATACCTCCTGATGTTACTAAAGCAATTTTTGCTTTAGATAAATCTTTAACTGCTTTATTTGGCTCAACACGGTCAAAATTAGGCATAGGATATTCTGTTTCAAAAGATTCTCCTTTTATTTTCTTTATAAGCATATCTACTGCACGTTTTGAACCTGTTTCTTTATGGAAGAAATTAACTCTTACACCTTTTGGTATATAACCATCTTCTTTTGGAGAAAGTATTTCTTCACCTTTATATAATTTTTTAGCAAAATTAGCCAACTTAGGTAAAACTTTTCTCATACCTGCTGCACTATCAGATGCTTCTACTATATATATATCTTTTTTATATAAATCAACACCTGGATTTTCAACATACATCGCAGTTACAGAAGGTATATTCAATTTATCTTGAACAAGTTTAGTAATAGTTCCCGCAGCAACTCCATAACGACCTGCATTAAATGCTGGACCCGCAATAAATAATTGAGGATTCATATCTTTTATCATTTCAAGTAAAGTAACTTGTGCTTTTTCAAGATTTTCATTGAAATAGCTGTCACCACATACTACTGTAGCTACTATTTCAAATTCTTCTCCCAATTGACTTTGCAATTGTTGTGATATTGGCGGAAGTTCTTTTCTAAGTTCTGGCTCTATATGTGCCTTTTCTTCCCCACCAACTCCTGCAAAAAATTGGTTTATATAATGTACTACTTTTACTTTATACATTTTTTCCTCCTTAAATTAATTAAACGGATTATTCTCCACGTACTTCCTTCATTTCTTTTGAAATTTCCTCAACATCTAATACCATTTCCATCATTGCTATTTGTTCTTCATAAATAGCATTATCTACTTGACCTTTTACTTCTTCTTCAACTATATGATACACTCCAAGATTTAATGCAACCCCCGCTAAAGGTCCTGCAAAAGTAGGATCTCCTACAGTTACTGTTTCAGCTGCTAGACCAGCAGCTTCAGCTTCTGATGCACCTAATAATACCACAACGTTTTCAGCACCGAATTTATCAGCAGCTTCTTTAACACGTTTTTGGTTTTCTAAGTCCATCGCACCTGCAGCCGTTCAAACAAAGCATTCAGTAGATGAAAATACTACTTCTGCCCCTTCTACTGTTTTTACACATTCTTCGATAGCTTGTCCGGGTATTCCGTCTCTATCACCAATAATAATTATCTTCTTATTTTTAAGACTACTCATTATCTTTCCTCCTATTTTTATTATTTTTATTCAAAATTAATTATATTTTATGCATTAAAATGTTTTTGCACTTAAATATCCAAATCCTGTTTCATTTGTTGCACCTGTAATTGCTTGAATTTCAACTTCTATACTTCCATCTTTTCTTAATGAATCTTGATTTCCACCTGCAATAACATTTACAACGTCTATATGTCCTATTATTCTATCTAATTTTGGTAATACTATTACTTGATTAGCATTTCCTCCTGTTACAACTGCATCTGCTTTAGCATCAGCATCTGCTAAACTTTGACTTGCTCCATCTTGTCCAGCATATTCATCAGTTACAATAACAGTTTTTACACCTTCATTTTCAATTTTTTTACAGTTCATTATTAAATCAGTGTCTGGGTTTCCAAATCCTTCTTGTGAAACTATAACAGCATCTAAACCTAAATATTTAGTTAATTTTGCTGTCCAGTTTGATGATCTTTCTTTATCTGCTAAATAAACATTTTCATTTGTTATAATTACACCTAAGAAATTGATTTCTTTTCCATGTTTTTTATATAATTCTTCAATTACACCATTATTCAAATGAACATAAGTAGGATTTTTGTCACATGCTGATACACAGTTACCACTAACTATTGCTCCATCCATTATTTCTGTTGGATAAAGAAGTGTAGGAACTATTTGTTTAGCATCTACTCCATATACATAAGTATCATGTAATAATCCTTGTGTTTGAAGCATGTATACATAACCTACCTTTGGTAATTCTGGATACTCTGCTATTTGTTCAAGTAATGGTTTTGTTTCATATACTTTTACATTTTCAGGTTTTAAACTACGAGCCAATTCTCCTAAGTATTTAGCCGCTTTAAATCCTATATAACGTACAGCTTTTTCATGTTCATGCTGTTTTACACCTTCTGCTGGTTCAGCAATTACAACCAAATTATTTAATTTTGAAAATGGTGTATATTCTGCCCCAACACCTGTCATGTCAATAATTCCTTCTTGGAATCCTACAATCTTCCCTGTAGTTATTACTGACATACCTTTAAGAGCTATTGTTTTTCCTTCTCCAACAGTTCCTACTTTTGATAAAACACCAGGGAATATTCCTCCATTACCTTCTACTTTTACACGTGGTTCGATTACATCTTTTACCGGAGTAATACGTACACTTTCTCCAGGTCTAGCTATGTCAAGATCAACAGATATAATTGCATCATCGTCCCAAATATTTTTAATTAGTTCTTCTTTATTAACATAAAGAACATTATTTTCAATTTTTGATTCTGAAGCAAATTGAATATCTTTTATATAAATCTCTCCTAATTCAAGACGCATATTCTATTCCTCCCCTATTTTTGAAATAACTAACGTAGTAGTTAATTATAAATATTTTTTTATCATTGCTTCTATATTCGCTATAGTTGCATCATCTTTTGTAACTTCTTCAAGTTTTATACCATCTTTATAAACTGCTAATGTTGGTAATCCTAAAACTCTTTGTTTAATAGCCATACGTCTTGCTTTTGCAGTATCTAATGAAGTAAATTTCATTTTACCATCATACTTTTCTGCCAATTTATGAACTTCTGGCATTAAAGCTTTACATGGTGCACAACCTTCACTCCAAAAATCTACAAATACATATCCTTGTGCTTGTAGTACTTCTACTTCAAAATTGTCTTTATCTAATTCTAACATTTGTTTCCTCCTTCCTTTTAGCAAAATAATATATAAATTTATAATTTAATAACACACATTATTTAAATAGTAGTTAATAGTTTATTCAAAATGTTCGCTTATATATTTTTCAGCCATTATTGCAGAAACTGCACCATCTGCTGCTGCTGTAATTACTTGACGTACATCTTTTATTCTACAATCTCCTGCTACAAATACTCCTGGAACATTTGTTTCAGTATTTTCACTTGCTACTACATAACCATATTTATCAAGTTCAATTTTTCCTTTGAATAATTCTGTTTGTGGAACATAACCTATGAATATAAATAATCCCATTGTTCCATCATCTTCATCTGCTTCAACTTCGTAAACTTCCCCTGTATCTAGATTTTTGAAAACTATTGATTCTAAAATTCCATCTCCTTTTACTTCTTGAACCATTGTCTTTGTCTTAATATCTAAATTAGGAGTATTCTTAGCTCTTTCTAATGTAATTCCTTCACATTGGAATTCATCTAATATATGAACTACATGAACTTGTCTTGCAAATTTTGATAAGAAAATAGCTTCTTCAATAGCACTATTTCCTCCACCTACTACATAAACTTCTAATTCCTTGAAAAAGTCAGCATCACATGTAGCACAATATGAAATTCCTTTTCCTGAAAGTTCTTTTACACCTGGTGCATCTAATTTTCTAGGAGTTGCTCCTGTTGCAATTACTACTGCCTTTGCTGTGTAAACTTTATCTTTACACTTAACTATTTTTTCTTTTCCTGAAAAATCTACTTCAATAACTTCTTCTTTTCTTACTTCCGTACCAAAATTTTTACATTGTTCAAGCATTCTTCCAGTTAAATTAGGTCCTGTTGGATTTTCAATAGACCCTGGATAATTTTCAATTAGATGAGTAATTGCTGCTTGCCCACCATTTTGTCCTTTTTCTAAAACTAATGTTTTAAGTCTTCCTCTTGATGCATATAATGCTGAAGATAAACCTGCTGGACCTGATCCTATTATTATTAGATCAAAATGTTCTGTCATAATTAGCCTCCTTATTCTTTATTATTTAATTATTCTATTTATAGCATTTGTAATTAAATCATAATCTATGACACTAAAATCGTCTTTTACTGTTTCAACCCACATTGGAGTTTTTTTATTTTTTTCAAATTTTATAAATGTCTCTATTGCCTGCGATATTAAATTAACTGAATTAATATCTAAAATATCTCCTGTTTTTAAAACTATTGTTCTATAAACAGTTTCATTTGGCTTTACACTTCCATACATAGGATGAGTAAGTATTTCATAATTTTCATGTATATAATCTCTTGCTATTTTTAATATTTCAAGATAACTTACATTTCTAAAATCTACTTCTATGCCTTTACTTATATAATTCAAAAACTTCGGATTATTTGTTAACAATTTCACTTTTATGTCTCCTTCTACGCTTACTTTACAAAAAAACAGGAAAACACTACTGCATTTCCCTCCCCTTATGTAAAATTCTCTCTTGCTATATTACTAAACAGGAAAATACTTCTGCTTTTTCCCTGTTATAATCTATTCCAGAGTTTTGTCCAAATACAGTCTCTTTACCTGAGAATTTCGCTAGAAATCGCAAATTAGCTAACTTGTCCCTTCGGTGCTCTATATTAAAGTCTCTCCCGTATTCTTCATCCAAATATATTCATTTATACTAGATTATAACCCCTTTTTTCCAAAAGTCAATAAAAAATTTTCTAAAACTTTATAAATAATAACCCTTAATTTGGCATATTATTTTAAGCCATTTTAAGGGTCATTTTAAATTGATAAATTTAATATTCTTTCAATGATAAAGTATCTATATCCTTAATACTTTCATATTTAATAATAATTCTTTTTTTCTCATATTTTTCTTTATTTTTAATTATTTCGTTTAATTTATTTTTAACTTTTTCTATATTTCCATCTTCATCTATATCAATTTTAGGAATATTTAAATCTGTGGCATTTCCTTCTATAATGTTATATTTATTCATTTTATTTTCATATCCAAAAATATATAAATATTTTTCACCTTTTGAAATAAGTATTATTCCATACTTTTTATTATTTTTTTCAACAATATTTATAAAGGCTCTTTGAATATTATTTTCAAATATAACTTCTTGAAATTTATTTTCATTTATTCTTGTTTGATTTAATAATAATCCATTATTAAAATTTTCATAGATATAAAATTTTTTTTGTTTAGATTTATATACAAATTCTCCATTTTTTATTCCCATATTATAGGTTTTAGCAAATGTGGCTCTTTCTCCAAATTTCGTATAACTTTTACCATTTAATAAACCATCTTTATATGTTTCAGATATTTTTATGAATATTCCTTTATTTATTTCATCAGAAATATGTTTCCCATTAAACTGTCCTTTTTTTATTTCATATTTTTCCTTTTTTATTATCTTTTTTTGTTTATTATCATATGTGAATATAAAAAGTTCTCCATCTACATAATCTTTATACTTAGGTATACTATAAGTTAAAGTTTTATTATTATCTTTGTATTCGTAATTTATTTCTCCATCTTTTTCTTCTTTAATTTTAGCAACTAAAATATCTTTTAAATATTTACCTATATCATATTTTTTATATCTTTCTTTTAAGTCATAGAAATCTTTAAATACTTTTAGCTTATTATTAGATTTTAATACTACATTTCCCACCTGTATATTTTCAATAAATAGCATTGATATTTCATCTTTATTCGGAAATACTATATTAAATTCTCCATTTATTGTATCATAATTATCAAAAACCGTAAAATTAACTATAGTCCCATTTTTATAAACTGCTTTTCCCTTACCCACAGCCTTATTTCTATCAAAATTAAAATAATATTTATCTCCATTTGGTTTATTAAATAATACTTTACCTTGTATTTTACCATCAACA
>NZ_LOQI01000011.1:0-16838 GCF_001517915.1 Oceanivirga salmonicida
GAGCGAAGGAATAAGTTCGGTAAATTTACAAAGATGTCTACAAGAATTTAATGCAACAATAGTAAAAGGTTGGTGTATGTTTGAAGAAGATTTTAAATATTTAGAATTAATGAAATTGTTTAAAGCGTTTAATATAGACTTTGATTTTAAAATAAAAAAAGAAAATGAAATAAGAGAGAAATTAAAATTCACACTCTAAAAAAATATCACTCAAATTCGGCTATACATATTGTATTGGCTTAGTTTGAGTGATTTTTTGTTGCGAAACTTGGGTTGTAACACAAATAAAAAAAAATTACAACAAAAAACTTATTTTTTTTCTAATAAATCCTAGTGCTAGGTCTAATTTGAAAAAATATATTTCTCACACCTATTTATTTTGGTGTGTCTTTATTAAAAATTATAAAAAAAATAGAAAATAGAATATTATAAAAAAAGAATATAGATTTTTCTATACTCTTAATTTTATTTTATTGATTATCTAAAAATTTAATTAAACCCCTTATCACACCAACTTTACCTCTTGGATTATTTGTAGATAACATATATTTAGTTGATCTACCATTACCTACTTTTTTCAAATGTTTTTCTGAAACTAAATTAGTTAAAGAAATTCTTGTATAGTAATCACTAATATTAAGATCTGTTGAAATTTCATTTTTTGATGCAATCATTTTTTCAATCATATACTCCATTATTTTTAACTCATTATCTGATCCATTAAGGGTTGATAGTAAATCTTCTTTCCAAATTCTTAATTTAGTACACCCATTTTCAGTAATAAAAATTTCTGGTTCTTTTAAATTTAATTTCCCTGATACATCATAAATTCTTTTACCACCTGTCCCTGCTTTTTCAGAAATACCAACTCTTCTAAATAAAGTAGCAATAACATCATTAACTACTCTTGAAGTCCCTCCATTAAAAAAGTCTTCAATAGTAATTTTTAATATGCCAGGATTTAAAAATTCTATATACTCATTATGAGAATTAATTTTAATAGGAATATTAATATCATAATGCGCATGCATCAAACTATTAACAAGAGCTTCTCTAACTGATTCTTGCAAATTTTTCTTATAAGGCAATCTTTGATTAACTTTTTTATCTAATATAAATTTATCTTTTATACTATTACAAATTTTTTCATATACTATTAAATAGAAATCAAAAATATTCAATTCTGGGTAATCCATATCTCCTGTTGAAACTCTATCTTCCCATCTATTTTCAGAATTTCTATCAATTTGAAAATAATCTAATTGAAAATGAGGTAATAAATCTGTTATTGATATAAATTTACCAAAAAATAATAAACACCCTTTTGTTAATTTTATTTTATTATTATCTTCCCTATCTTTTCTAAATGCTCCAATTTGTAGTAAAAACTCTTCATAGTTTTTTGAATATGTTGATATATCTTCATTAATAAAATTCATATATCTTTTTACAGTTTCTAAATTTATATCATCTATTGTAAATGTTTCAGGTAACAATTTAGAATCTAAATTTTCATTAGAATCAATTATTATAGCCTTTAATAAATCATCATTCATTTTTTGATTAGAATCGCCTAATCTAACATATGAATTTTTAATATTATTATTTATATATACCGGTTTGTCAGATGCTCTAACTTCATTTATGTCAACAATTATTATACTTCTATTTTCATTTATTTTTATTATATTTATTTCCTTTATAGAATTATAACTAACTTTACTTTCAGAATTTGCTGTATTTATAATATCAGATTTCATTTTCTCTGAATTTTTTATACCAATAATTTCTACAGATTTGCTTTTTTCTTCTTTAACTCCTAATATAATTAATCCACCTTTAGTATTAGAAAATGCAGAATAGGTTTCCCAAAAACTATTTCCTAGTTTATCGCCACATAACTTAAATTACAATCTTTCATTTTCATATTTCCCTAAAATATCACTTATATTATATTTTGCCATTAAATTCTCCTATTTCCAAAATTTTCTCGAGATTCTCTCGAGATATTTTTATATTAATTTAAATATGATATAAAGAAGTCTTCATTTTTAATATTTTTTTCTCGAGATTTTCTCGAGATATTTTTATATTAATTTAAATATGATATAAAGAAGTCTTCATTTTTAATATTTTTTTCTCGAGATTAATTTATAAACATTTATTTCATTGTACTAATTAAAAAAATACAAGTCAATAATTTTATCATTTTTTTATAATAATCCTATATATAATTTACCTTTTTTATTTTCTCTAAAAAATATGCTCTATTAATATTTATAAGATAAAATCCATATTTTTAGACCGCACCTAATATTAAATTAGGTAAAAATGTTACTAATGAAGGGAATAATATTAGTATTAATAATGTTATCGCAATTGGTATTAAGAAAGGAAGTGTCCCCCTTATTACTTCTGAAACTGGAATTTTACTAACTTGTGCAACAACAAAAAGTGCCATTCCCATTGGTGGTGTTAAAATTCCTATCATCATATTTAATGTGCTCATAACACCAAAAAATACTAAATCAATTCCAACTTTATCTACTATTGGTATAAGCATAGGTAATAATAAAAATTGTAATGCTAATGCATCAATAAACATACCTAAGAATAATAATAGTAAATTCACCATAATTAATATAGCAATTTTACTTGATGCTATTTGTAAAAATACAGAAGCTAATTTTATAGCAACTTGTTCTCTTGCTAGCATATCTCCAAAGAAAGTTACTGTCATAATCATTAATATTGTAACACCACTTATAGTTATAGCTTCAATACAACATTCAAATATTTTTTTTATAGTTAATTCTTTATATATAAACAGACCTAATATCATTGAATAAAGTGCAGCCATAATCGCTGCTTCTGTTGGTGTAAATTTACCCGAAAATATACCACCAATTATAATAATAGGTGTTAATAAGGCAAAAAATGCTTTTTTAAATGCTTCCCATCTTTCTTTAAATGTAGTTTTAGAAGCTTTTTTATATCCTCTTTTTTTTACGACAAAATAAACTGCTATCATTAAAGTAATTGTAGTTAATATACCTGGAATAAATCCTGCTAAAAATAATCTAGCAACAGATTGATTTGCTATAACTCCATATATAATCATACTTATTGATGGTGGGACAAGAGGCCCTATAATACAAGATGCAGCAGTAATTCCACCGCAAATATCATCATCATAACCTTCATCACGCATAGCCTTTATTTCTAATTGCCCAAGTCCACCAGCATCAGCTAATGCAGATCCAGACATACCAGAAAAAATTAAAGAAGCAAAAACATTAACATGACCCATACCACCAGTATAATGCCCTAAACAAGCTTTTGCAAAATTAAATATACGCTCTGTTATACCAGCACCATTCATCAATATACCAGTTAAAATAAAAAATGGAACACTTAATAAACTAAAACTTTCTATGCTATCAACTAATTTAGACGAAGCAAAATACATTACATTCCAATTAGTAAGCGAAAAATAAACCATAGTTGATATCAATAATGACCAACCAACTGGAACGCTTAAAAATATTAATACTAACCATAAAATAAGTACAATATATACTGTATTACTTCCAAAGTAAAAATAATTTTCTAATTTTAATAAATTGAAAATTGAAGGTTTTAATAAAATTAATGCTAATATAATACCCATAAAAATTGCTACAATACGAGGATCAATTAACACTAATTTTTCACTCCAATTCTCTTTATATGATTGATAAAATCTAACAAGCATAAGTAATGATATTACTGGTAATGCTATATACATTATATTTCTAGGAATATTAAGAGCAACTAACATAATATCTCTTTTTTTAGTTAATAAATCTAATCCAAAATATAAAAAAGAATATATACATGTTAAAATAATAAGTTGTATTAAAGTAAATACAATTTTTTGAACAGTTTTAGGTAATTTTGTAAATATAAAATCTATCATAATATGACTTTGATTTCTGATACCAATGCTCACACCAAATAACCCTACATAAACAAATAATAATAATGATAATTGTTCACTCCATATAAGTGGTGAATTAAATACCTGCCTTGCAAAAACTTGCATGATAAGTATAAAGAACATAAGAACAAAAAGAATACCGCTAACTTTTTCTTCTATTTTATTAAATGATTTAAAAAATAAATCCACATATTCTCCTTTCTAAAATAATAAGCAGTGTCAATATATAACACTGCCTAAAATTCTACTACTTTATAGAATTGATTTCTTCTAGTGCTTTTTTACCAATTTCTCCATTTTTTTGTATATATTCATCATAGAACGGTTTCATCTTAACTTCAAATTCACTTATATCAGGTTTAGTAATTGTTACCCCATTTTCTTCAAAGAAAGCAATTAAATTCTTTTCTTCTTCTTGGAATAATTGAGTATGGTATACTGCTGCTTCTTTTGCTGCTTCAAAAACAACCTTTTGTAAATCTTCAGGTAATTTTTCTAATGTCATTTTACTAACTAAATATAATTGGTCATTTAAAATATGATTAGTTAATGCTAAATATTTTTGTACTTCATAAAATTTTTGTGCTTTAATTGCTGATAAAGGATTTTCTTGTCCATCAACTGCGTTAGTTTGTAGCGCTAAATATACTTCTGAAAAAGCCATTGGTGTAGCTGATGCTCCTGAATTTTTAGCATATGCTAAGTTAGCAGGCGCTGATGGAACACGAAGTTTAAGTCCTACCATATCTTTTACAGAATTTATAGGTCTATTAGAAGAAGTTTGTCTAGTACCATTATATCCTTGCGATAAAACTACTATTCCTTTTTTGTCTTCAATTTTTTTTATCATTTCTTTTCCAAATTCAGTATCAAAAGTAGCCTTTTGCATATGTTCAAAGTTTTTAATCATATAAGGTAATGTGTAAACTTCTGCTTCTGGAAAGAATGTTGAAAAACGACCCATTTCTGCAAATGTGAAATCTAATACTCCACCTTCTAATTGCCCCATCATGTCTAAATCATTTTTACCTAATTGAGCATCTGGAAATAATTCTAATTTTATTTTCCCTTCTGATTTTTCAGATAATTTTTCAGCAAAGAATTGTGCTGCCTTATATTCATTAGATGATGTCCCAGCTGTCATACCCATTTTTAAATTATAAGTTTTTGATTCTGAATTTCCTCCACAAGATACTAATACTAATGATACCAATGTTATCATTATAACTTTTACAAATTCTTTAATTTTCTTCATAATATTCTCCTTTTTTATTTTTTATCTCTATTAGATTATATCGTCATTTTTGTTTTTGGCAACAAAAAATAAGCTTTTTAGAGTGGTTAAAATTTTACATTGTTTTATCTAATTTTGTAATATTTATATATATTCTTTTTCTTTTACAAAAAAGGAATATAGAATTTTTCTATATTCTTAATTTTTTTTATTTATATTTATTTAAACAAAATATCGATTACACTTATCCTTTTTCATTCCATGTTTAATAGAGTGATAATCATCTATTTTTAATTAGTTTTCGGCAAATGTTTTTGCTCATTTTTAACCATTTCAATTTGTTTTATTGGAGCATTTCTTTTTTTGTAAGATTTTTCATATAATTAACTCAATTCTATTAAAACTTTAGTTGCCAAATCTAATTTAATATTAGCTTCATTTAATTTTTCCATACTGTCATATTCTGGTTTAAAAATATTTCTGTATATATCTCCAACAATATTTAACAAAGAGTTTATAGGATTTTTATCAGTTTCTTTTATATTATATTTTTCAATGTATCTATCATAATCCGCTAATATACCTGCACTTTTTTCTCTTAAAACTTCTTTTCTTAATGTAACTTCATAATCAAGCATTTTTACAATCTCCTTTTTCACTCTATGTTTAATAGAGTGATAAATACTTATTAATTTTATAATTAATTATATCATAAAAATAGCTTTTTTTTTAGTGCATTTTTATTGTTTCTCTATTATTTCGAACCTAATTCATTTGCTTTTATCATAGCGTCAAATACCATTTCAGGATTTACTTTAAATGGCATATTGTGTATAGTTTCATTTTCTGCACAACTTGCCTTTGCAACTTCCATTAATCTATCATGGCTTACATTTTCTATTCCTAAATCTTTAAAGTTAGTAGGTAGCCCTACATTCTTACAAAAATCAATAACTTTTTGTATTTCATCTAAACTTCTATTTTCCATAATTAATTGAGTTATAGTTCCAAATGCAACTTTTTCTCCATGTAACTTATTGTTAGTTTCTTGAAGTATAGTTAAACCATTATGTATAGCGTGTCCTGCCGCTTCTCCACCACTTTCAAATCCAACTCCACTTAAATATGTATTGGCTTCTACTATATTTTCAAATGCTTCATCTACAATACCATTTTCACTAGAAATTTTGGCCTTGCAACCATAAGTCATTAAAGTATCTAAACATAATTTTGCTAATGCTAATGCTGTATTAGAAGTTTTTCCACCTACTGCAATTGTTACACCTGAATTATAACAAGCCATTGCTTCATAATATGTAGAAAGAGCATCGCCCATACCTGCTACTAATAATCTAGTAGGTGCTTTAACTATTATTTGAGTATCTACAAGCACTATATTAGGATTAGAATTTAAATACAAGTATTTATCAAATTCTCCATTTTCAGTATAAAGAACTGATAATGCTGAACATGGAGCATCTGTTGAAACAACAGTTGGTACTACTATCATTGGTAAATTTGCATAATATGAAATGGCTTTACCTATATCTATTGTTTTTCCACCACCAATAGCAATTACAGTATCAAAAGATTTTTCTTTTAATATTTTAATATTTCTATCTACTTCTTGTTTTGTACTATTTCCTGTAAAAACTTCCAAATGACATTTAGATAAATCATCTCTGAAACTATATTCTATAAGTTCTTTATAGTTATCATATACAAATTTATCAACTAAAACATATACTCCAGTTTTTGATAATAAATCCGAATAACTCTTTAATTTTTTAATTTCTCCAGAACCTTGTATATACTTGCTTGGAGAGCAAATAATTCTTGCCATAATTTTCACCTACTCCTTTTTATTAACCTGCTGCCCAAAATTTAACTAATTTAATCTTATTATTTTGAATTTCAAAATAGAACATTTCACTATATTCAATAGTTGAATCATAACTACTACCATAAGAAAAAGCTTTATCTTCATTTTCATCATTAAGTAACTCTGAATGACTTTGGTCATTAAAAGATAAACTGATACTATTCCCAGAAATTTTAAGAGAAATTTCATTTACAATAAATCCATTATCAGTTATTACTTTATATAACCCTTCATCTCCATACCAATTAACATTGTCTAAATCAATTTTTTTGAAAATATTAAATAGAGAACTTATAAACATGTCTAAAAAATTATTTCCCTGTTCATGTTCTAAAACTTGTTTTGAAATTATAGATTTTAAAAATTTCTTATCTTTATTATAGACTGCTTTTTTTAATATTTTCAATTCTTTTATAACAGTTTTCTTCATCTCTTCTTTTTCTCTTTCTTTTCTAAGAAAAAGTTGTATATTATGTTTCTCTACTTGATTTAACTTTATATCATTTACTGACTCATATTTTGATTTATACCAATTATATTTTTGTGAAAAATATTCAGCCAATCTATCATTATTAAATATTAAATTATGCCTTGCATAAATTTCATTTCTTAAAATTTTTAAATCTAATAGTGAAATCTTAGCAATATCTTTTTCGCTATATTTTATAACGGCACACTTAGAACAATCTTTAATATCTGCAAATAATATATTACAAAACATGATAAAAACAATAAAAATATTTTTTTTCATAATCTAACCTTTCTTAATTATAATCTTATTTATCAATTTTTTTCTTTATTTTTTGTTTCTTTGTAATGATCAACTACTCTTACTAATTCTAATAATGGCATTAAATTATCTATATTTTTTTCATCTAATTTAACCCAATCAACCCACGATATGTAAGTAATAGCATCGTATTCACCTAATAAATTATCTAATAATATATAAACTGCATTATAAATTGCATTATTATCTTTTTCAAAATTTCTAATATTTAATTCTAAACCTAGACCATCTTCATCTATTGCATAACGAAAATATATATCATCATAACTCAATTTTAGACCTGCATACTCTATTTCAATATCTTCTGTTTCTCCTTTTTGTCTAAATGCAAAAACTTTAAAATATTTTAATTCTGACACATTATCAACTAATTCTATGACAAAAGGAAAAACTTCTTTTATTCCATCTGCTGAAATAACAAATTCTATTTTATCATTTTTTAAATAACCAAATTCAAAAGTTAAACCTTTATTTATTGCTTTTAATCTTTTAGATAATTCATTAAGTAACTTCTCCTGCATTTCCTTATTTTCTATATTTTCGTAATACTCTTTTTCATTTTCACTAAACCATTTCCAAAAATTTTCTATCTTGTTCATACTATATCTCCATAATTCTTCATTATCTTACTTTTTATTAATTTATAATCTCATTATCTATATACATAGGCCCATCTTTCATCATAGTTTCATTTATTATAACTGCATTTTCACATAATGGGTGGCCTTTTATAGTTTTTTCTATTAATTGTTCATAGTTCATAATTCTAAACTCCTATTTTAACTAAAATTTTATTATCTATAGTTATATAATTTTTTAATTTATTTTTCTTCCTTATTTTTTGTCTCTTTGTAATAATCAACTACTCTTACTAATTCTAATGATGGTATTAAATTATCTATATTTTTTTCATCTAATTTAACCCAATTAATCCATGAAATATTCACAGCAACATCATATTCACCTAATAAATGATCTAATAATACATAAACTGCATTATAAATTGCATTATTATCTTTTTCAAAATTTCTAATATTTAATTCTAAACCTAATCCATCTTCATCTATTGCATAACGAAAATATATGTCATCATAACTCATTTCTATACCTGCATATGAGATTTTAATATTTTCCGTTTTTCTTCTTTGTCTAAATGCAGAAATTTTAAAATTTTCTAATTTAGGAGCATTCTCAACTAATTCTATAACAACAGGGAAATTTTCTTTCATCCCATCTGCTGAAATGCTAAATTCTATTTTATTATTCTCTATACGACTAAATTCAAAAAATAAGCCTTCATTTATTTTTTTTAATCTTTTAGATAAATCTTTAAATAAATTTTGCTTTATTTCATTATTTTCTATATTTTCATAATATTTTTTTTCATTTTCAATAAACCATTCCCAAAAAATTTCAATCTTATTCATACTATACCTCCAACATTTCTCTTAATTCATCTTTTGTTTTTGCTGATAATTCTATTTGATTAGCATCTAACTTTTTATACCCTTTAAGTTTAGATATATTCTCTAAATAATCTAACTCAAATATTTCTTGCTTTTCGCCTTTTTCTTTATTTTCAAAAAATACTACCGTTAAAACCCAACGACTAATTTTACCATGTTCCTTTTCTATACCTAAATTTTGATAATTAACTGATGGTTTTAATGGTATAACAACATCATAACCATCTCCTATTGTATATACACCTATTATTTTATCATCTTTTTTATAAAATTTTTGTTTAGCAAAATATGCAGTACTATAAAATACTTTTTCTAGCATTTTGTCAAATTCTGCTATAATATCATTACTTTGCATAACTTTTGTAATCATTTCTTTTGATATTTCTATACTTCTATCAGGACCAATTAGCATCATTTTATCACTTTCTTTTTCATTAAAATGATTATATACAGCTTCTATTCCTGCCATTATATCTTTTTTATAATCTATATCACTTATCTTTATTTTTTCTTCATTTTCATTTATTAAAATACCATTAGTTTTAATTAGCATATCTTCTAAAAATTCAAGTAATAATTTCCAATCCTTTGTAGTTGAAGGTGTATTTATGTATATCTCAAAATAATCTTTATGACAACAAAAATCAAAAGCACGACTTGTATAAGCAAAACAACCTAAAGAAATATAGTTATTTTCTCCTATAATACCATTTAAAAATTCTTCATCATCAATAATACTTTCATATTTATTATCAAACATTTCTAAAAAATTTTTAACTGACATTTTTTTTATTTCATTTACAATACTGGTTTTCTTTGATAATAAACCAAACATTTTCTTTTCTTTTTTTGGTTCTATTTTAAAAATTACACTCATTTTCCCCTCCAACAAAAAATATAGTGAAGAAATTTTATCAATAACTTCACTATATATTATACCATATTTTAAACACTCTTAAAATTCAAATTACTTACTTCTAGTTGTATGAACATAGAAAACAGAACCTCCAACTATTGTATTTATTAATTTTTTATTTATAGAAAATGGCACTGCAAAGCAGCCTCTACTTCTTCCTAATGCACCATTTTTATGTATAAAATCAGACTCTGCATACTCTGCTCCATGAATAACAATACTTCTTTTTCTAGCATTACTATTAACTCCTTTTTCTAATCCATAAAGTTCTAATGAAGCTCCATTAATTCCTTTATAAATATTTCCTGTTAGAAAAAGACCTGGACTACTTTTAGAAGAGCCAACTTTATTAGAAAATTGTTTTGCATATAACCCACCAGTTCGTTTTCCATGACTAACATAACTAGATATTAGCACTTCATTTTTTTCTAAGTCGATAACATACATTCTTTTTTCAGTAGATGGTTTTGTAAAATCAACAATAGTTATTATATTATTTATTTTTTTAGAAATTTTATTGTACCCTTCAATAGCCTTTTGAAATGCTGAAAAAGCAACTTTTTTTTCTAATTTTAAATCCTTATATTTATTCGAAATATTCTCTATATTTAAACCACTCAAAGAATATGAAAATATACTTATCATAGAAAATATTAAAACT
Organism: Oceanivirga salmonicida; assembly: GCF_001517915.1. Classification (NCBI taxonomy): domain Bacteria; kingdom Fusobacteriati; phylum Fusobacteriota; class Fusobacteriia; order Fusobacteriales; family Leptotrichiaceae; genus Oceanivirga; species Oceanivirga salmonicida. Next base: position 10,929 of record NZ_LOQI01000011.1, read on the forward strand.
AAAAATTTTTTTATATACATACATCATCTCCTTTCATATATAAAATTTTACTTCATCTATATTTTAATACAATTTTAAAATAATATCAAATTTTAAAAAAATTTATGTTAATCTATAGTTTATTTTTTCTTTATCACATGCTTTTAATACATTTTTCAAATGTCTTTCATTTAGACATTCTATAACAATTTCTAAAGTTTGTTCATTAGAGTTTAAATTATTATCGTATTTAGTTTGATTTAAGTATAAAATATTAGCTTTTTTATTACTAATAATTTTAGTTACTAAATTAAGTTGTCCTATACTATCTGTAAGCGTCATAACTAATTTAACTCTTCTTTTTTGTAATAATAAAGCCTTATTTATTATTTTCTCCATTGTTGTTATGTCAACATTTCCTCCTGAAACTACAACTGCAACTTTCTTATTTTTCAAATCAACTTTTTTAGCAAGAATTGAAGCTAGAGCTGCTGCTCCCGCACCTTCTGCCATTACTTTTGATTTTTCTAATAAGAACAACATAGACTGTGCTATTTCAGATTCTGTTACTGTAATAATTTCATCCACATATTCCTTTATTATCTCAAATGTCTTATCTCCTGGTTTACCAACTGCTATACCATCTGCAACTGTTTTCTTACCTGTAATAAAATAAGGACTTCCTTTTTCTAATGCTTTTACCATAGAAGGTATATTTGAAGTTTGAACTCCTATTACTTTTATGTTTTTATTGATACTTTTAGCAGCTAAAGCTATTCCAGCTATCATACCTCCACCGCCAACAGAACAAATTATTGTATCAACGTCTTCTAAATCTTCTAATATTTCAAGTGCAATAGTCCCTTGACCTGCAATTACTTTTTCATCATCAAATGCATGAACAAATACCAAATTTTCTTCTTTTTGAATTTCTAAAGATTTTACAAATGCTTCATCAAAAGTATCTCCATGTAAAACTACTTTTGCTCCATAACTTTCAGTAGCCTCTATTTTTGAAATAGGAGCATGTTTAGACATAACTATTGTCGCTTTTATTCCTTCATTTCTAGCAGATATAGCAACTCCTTGTGCATGATTTCCTGCCGATGCAGCAATAACTCCCTTTTTCTTTTCAGCTTTACTTAAAGATTTAATTTTATTCATTGCTCCTCTTATTTTAAAAGAGCCTATAGTTTGTAAATTTTCAAGTTTTAAATATATTTCTCCCTTTGTTAGTTTATCTAATGTAGGACAGTTAACTAAAGGAGTTTTTTTCACTCCATCTTTTATTAATTCTCTTGCTTTTTTAACATCTTTTAATGTTATCATTCAATTCATCTCCTTCTAAGTAATTTAATAAATTATACCATGAAAAATAAAATTGTTAATATTATAATGCTAAAAAATAAGAGTATTAAAAATCCAAAATTATCTAATGCAAAAAAAGATAAAAATAATTATAAATAAATATAGTTTTTTTCTATACATAAATTGTTTAAAATCCAATAAAATAAAGTATAAAACATTAATAAAATCTGAAAAATATCATGATTTTTTACATAATATACCTGTGAAAACCACAACTAATTTTAATCTAAATCTAAAAATAAATCAACCAAAATTTTTCAATATCTTTCAATTTAAAATATTTAAAGATAAATATTTGTAAAATTTAGGACTGTCTAGGCTCCAAATAAAAAACTATTTATTTTCAATAATCTAATATTGTTTTTTTCAATTTATATGATACACTATAAATAAGGAATTTATTATAACTGTATAATAAACAGTTAAAAAGAAAAATTAGGAGGAGTATTTATGAAAAAATCTAAAATTGGTTTAGTTCCAAAATTAATTATTGCAATCATTTTAGGTATTATTATTGGTAGTTATTTACCATTAGAAGTGGTTAGAATATTTAAAACTTTCAGTGCATTTTTTGGAAGTTTCTTATCATTCTTTATACCATTCATGATTATTGGATTTGTTGTAGTAGGTATAGCAAGATTATCAGAAGGAGCTGGAAAATTATTAGCATTAACTGCTGGTATAGCATATTGTTCAACAATAATAGCTGGAACTTTCTCATATACTGTGGCTAATACATTATATCCAAAATTAGTTTCACCAGATTTAGTTAAAATTTTACAAGAAAAAATAGGTGCAGAAGCAGTTTCTGTTATGCCATATTTTTCAATACCTTTAAAACCAGCACTAGACGTTACTGCTGCAATAGTATTTGCATTTATGATGGGAATTACTATTAGTTATTTAAGAGCTAAACAAAGTGGAGAAACAACTTTTAATATTTTCAATGAATTTGAACAAATAGTTACAAAAGTTTTGGCTGGGTTTATAATACCACTATTACCACTTCATATTTTAGGTATTTTTTCTGAACTAGCTTTTTCTGGACAAGTATTCTCTATTATAAGGGTATTTATAACAATTTACTTATGTATATTTGCAATGCATTACATATACATAACTGTTATGTTTACAATAGCAGGTTCATTACATAAAAAGAATCCTTTCTTTTATATTAAAAACCAAATACCTGCATATTTAACTGCAGTAGGAACTCAATCATCTGCTGCTACTATACCAGTAAATATTGAAGCTGGTCTTAAAAATGGTACTTCTAAAGAAATAGTTAACTTTGTTGTTCCTTTATGTGCTACTATTCACTTAGCAGGTAGTATGATAACTCTTACAAGCTGTATTATGGGTGTATTAATTATGACTGGTATGAATTATTCATTCTCTGTTGTATTCCCATTCATTTGTATATTAGGTATAGCAATGGTTGCTGCTCCTGGAGCTCCTGGTGGTGCTGTTATAAGTGCATTACCATTCGTTTATATGGTAGGAATAGATGCTAATGGTGCATTAGGTGCATTATTAATAGCTCTTTATATAACACAAGATAGTTTTGGAACAGCTATAAATGTATCAGGAGATAATGCAATTGCTTTATATGTTGATGCATTCTATAAAAAATTCATAAAAAAAAGTGCAATCTAAATAATATTATAATATAATAAAACTGGCTATAAACAGAACATATTACTATTTTTAGCCAGCTTTTTTTATTTATATTCTAAAATGATTGTCCTAATTCTAATCCTATTATTCCTTTAGAACCAACTCCTATATAGCCTCCTACTCTAAGTCCGTTATCAAATTTTTTCCCTACTTGGATTAATTTTACATTTATTATTTCAGGGTTAAAATTAATAACTTTATGTACTTTCTTTCCTATTTGAATTCCTATAGGTATTCCAAATTCACTTCCAATATATACATTATTTCTTAAATATATGTCATATCTTACACCTAAATTTATTTGAGCCGTTGTTAAGAAATATTCTTTTGATTTTCCCAAATTTAATGAAGTATCTAAACCAAAAACTGGCCCTATTCCTATATTTGCAGATTTCCCTTTAAAAATCCATTCAGGTTGAACATTTACACCTAATGCTACACCATATACTTTTCTTAATAACATTGTCTTAACTCCTACATTACCAATAACATTAATATTATCCGGTTTCCCAGCAAATACTAATCCCGGTAATGTAAATATTGCGATTATTGTTAACAAAAACTTTTTCATAAATTCCACTCTCTATCTATTAAATTTTATATTTTTCTCTTATCTTATTTTTATATATTTCTGCCTGTGTTCCATATATTATTTGTATTCCACTTCCAGACCTAATGACTCCTTTAGCTTCTAATTTATTTTTCCATGTATCATCATCACTAACTTTACTAAAATCTTTAACTGATACTCTTAATCTTGTTATGCAAGCATCTATATTCTCTATATTTTCTATTCCACCTAAGGCAACTACTATATCATCTATCATTTCTTTAGTTTTATTATAATCTTTTCTTGTGTATAATTTATTTTGTGAACCTTCTCTACCTGGAGTTGAATAATTAAATTTAATTATCATAAATTTAAATAAATAATAGTATATTAAAGCATATACAGGCCCTAATATAAGTATCCATTGATAAGAAGTTTTAGCTGTTCCTTGTAATAAACCAAAGAAAGTAAAATCAATTATTCCACGAGAAAATGTTATTCCTACTGCTACATTTAAAACATACATAAGCATATATGCCAAACCTTCTAATAATGCATGAATTAAGTATAAAACTGGAGCAACAAATAAAAATGTAAATTCTATAGGTTCAGTAATCCCTGTTAAAAATGAAGTTAGGGCTGCTGATAATAATATTCCTTTTATTAATTTTTTATTTTTAATATCTGCTGTTTTATACATTGCTAATGCCGCTGCTGGCAATCCAAACATCATCGGTAAAAAACCACCTGTCATAGTTTTAGTTGCTATTGCACTAAAATGTTTTACAGTTGGGTCTGCTAATTGTGCAAAAAATATTTTCTGGCCTCCTGCTACCATTACACCTGCAACTTCTTGATAACCACCTAACTGAGTATACCAAAATAATGGGTATATGGCATGATGAAGCCCAAATACATTTAACAATCTCATAGTAAATCCATAGAAAAATGTTCCTATTGCTCCTGTTGCTGCAAATAATTCTCCTGCTTTTACTATGGCTAAAAATATACTAGGCCATATATATGGAAAAATTGCTGCTACAGGTATAAATAATAACATAGTCATTACTGGGACTAATCTATTTCCACTAAAAAATGCTAAATAATCAGGTAAAGTCTTATTAGAAAATTTATTAGTTATCATTGATGAAATTATACCAACTACTATTCCTCCAAAAACTCCTGTTTGAAGTGTAAATATACCTAATTCTCTAGCATATAGTGCTGCTGTTCCTCTTGCTGAGGCTTCTGACAAACCGCTAGATAATAAAGCATCATATGTAACCTTATCTGGCGTTATTCCTTTATGAGTAAGTATAGTATTTATTATAGTATGGAATAATAAGAAACCTAATACTGCTGATAATGCCGCTGTTTCCTTATTCTTATTAGCCATACCAATAGCAACCCCTACCGCAAATAATAACGGTAAATTAGCAAAAACAAATAACCCTACATTAAAAAATAATATTAAAATAGAATTTAATACTGTTCCAGGTTCTAAAAATGTTAAGTTATATGTTTTAATTAACACAGGATTAGTAAATGAGCCTCCTACTCCCAACAAAATTCCTGCCATAGGTAAAACTGCTATAGGTAACATAAATGCTCTACCTATTTTTTGCAAGACTGAAAAAAAATTATTTTTCATAAAAACCCCCTTTTTCTTTATTATACCACATTTCTTGTAGCATTTTTCATTTATTAAAAAAATGTTCTAATCAAAACTGAAAAGAACATTTTTTAATTTTATATTAAAATAATTTCTCTATTTTTAATCATGAATAATTATTAAAATATTTCCCAAAATTAAAAGTTATAACCTAAAGATATATTAGCGCCTATTTTAAGTTTTTTATTTTTAATATCTCCATCAAAATTAATTTCAGGTGTTATGCTAAAATTATTAACCTTATATTTAGTCCCTAATTTTAACCCAACTTTAAATAAAGACCTAACAATAGTATGTTTATTATCATCGTTATTTTTATCTAATAGTAATTGGTTATTATACGATACACTTACTCTAGGAGTAGCATATATATTTAAGTTATTATATATATCATATGAAAATTTACTAGATAAATTTAAGTCAGCACCTATTCTATCTTTTAATGTAACCTTATCATCTATTTCAACTTTACTTGAATAAGTTGCATATAAAGATAATGCTGGTTCTATATTAAATTTATTAATTTTAAAGTTATGTCCATATCTTGCATATAAGTCCACATTATGGTTAATTAATAAGTTATCATTTTTTAATAATGCTAATCTATATCTTACAAATGATTTAAATCCTTTATATTTTACAGTAGCCCCTACTCCTGTATGAT
>NZ_LOQI01000011.1:16891-35240 GCF_001517915.1 Oceanivirga salmonicida
TAAATCAGAAACCTTATCATGCTTTAATTCTTTTTTTACTTTTTCAGTATTTATTCTAGCAATTAGAGTATTTGCTTCATCTTTTTTAGCTTGCTCTAAATTGGCATTATCTGAAACAAATTTTTCAAGTTCCTTAATTTTATCATCTAATTTTTTAATTTCATTATTAAGTTTAACTGCTTCTTGTTTTATATCATTAGCCTTATCTTTATTAGTTTCTGCTTTATCAATTTCATCTTTATATTTTTGTTTTTGCTCATTAGATAAAGAAGTTAACTTATCAATTTCATCTTTTACCTTATTTTTGTTCTCTATCAAATTAGCCTTATCTTTAACTTCTTTAAATTTAGTATCTATATCATTTATTAATTTAGTAATTTCAGACACTTCAATTGTTTCTAAGTTATTTTTAGACTTGTCTAATAAAGTTTTTAATTCATTGTTATTATTAAAAACTGAACTTTTTTCAACTTCTGCAACTTTATCAAATAATTTTTCCATTTCAGCATTAAGTTTAGAAGCATTTTCTTTAAAAGTTAATAATTCATCTTTTTTTGTAAAACTATTTGCCTTATTTTCTAACATTTCTTTTTGTTTATTACTTAGATTTGAAAAATCATTTTTAATTGATTTTATCGTATTTTCTTTAAGTTTATCAAATGATACAACATTATCTATTTCTATATCTACTTCTATAATTAAATTAGTTAATTCTGCAATATCTAATATTACCCCAATTCTATTTTCTATTTTTGTTTTTAATGCTTCTAATTTAGTTTTTTCACCATTTGATAAAGTAGATGAATTTTCATTAATAAACTTATCTAATTTTTCTTTCGCTTCTTTTAATTTAGGCATTTTTTCATTTAATTCATTTGCTAAATCATTAATTAATTTTATCTTATTATCTAAATCATCTAAACTATTAAGACTATTTATTCTAAATCTTAAACTATCTTTTTGACCAGTAGATAAATTATTTTTTGTCAAAATTTCTTTAATTGCTATTAGTTGTTGTTCTAATAATGATAAATTTTCTGAGTGCCCTTGTATTTGTAATATATTTAAATCTACATTTTCTATCTTGTTTTCAATTTCAGATATTTTTTCATCTAATTTTTTTATATCTTTTGCATCTAAACCTGTTTTAAAATCAGAATCTTTTAAACTTTCTATTTCTTCTTTTAGTTCTTTCATAGAATTTATCAAGTTATTTATATCATTAATATTAAATGCTTCAATTTCATCAACAGTAGTTTTAGTAAGCAATCTTTTTATCAATGTTGCTTTTTGTTTTTCATTTAAACTTACACTTTTATTTATTTCAGGTAAATATTTTGCTCTTTTTTCTACAATAGGTTTAACTTTATTAAATTCATTCTCTAAATTATTTGTAAGATTTTTCAAATCAGAAGCAGTTATACTGGGGTTATCTAATTTAGTTTCTAATTCACTAATTTTAGTTTCTAAACTAGATTTTTCTGTATTATTTATAGCATCTTTTTTATCAGTTATAAACATTTTAATTTCATGTATTTTCGCTTTAGTTTTCTCTTTTTCATCATCCACTACTTTGTATTCTACTTCATCAAAATTAACTCCTCTTTCAGTTAATTTGTCTTTTGCCATAATAAGCCCACTAGTAAATAGTGATAGTGTAATAAATAATTTAACTAAAATTTTTTTTACCATCTCTTATTTCATGTTGTAGAATAATCTACAACACACGCCTCCTTTCATTGATTTTATTAAGTTTTTCCGTATAATTCTCAGTATTAATGACATATAGTATCATATATTTAATATCTTAGTCAACTTAAAATATATATTATTTACAATAGTATTTTATAAAAAACAATAGTCAAAATTTAATATTTATGATAAAATTTAGAAAAACAAAAATTGGAGGAATAAATTTTGGAAATTTTACCACAGATTATTTTAATAATTATATTAGTATTAATAAATGCTTTTTTTTCTTGCTCAGAGATTGCCATAATTTCAGTGAACAAGAATAAATTAACTCCTTTAATAGAAGAAGGAAATAAAAAAGCTATAAAATTAAAAGAATTAATAAATGCACCTAGTAAAATGTTATCAACTATACAAGTTGCAATAACTCTTGCAGGATTTTTTGCATCTGCTTCGGCTGCTGTCAGCATTTCGCAAAAGTTAGAATTTTTATTAATTAAATTTAATTTCCCGTATACTAGTCAAATATCAATATTCTTAATAACATTATTATTATCATACATAACATTAGTCTTTGGAGAATTAGTTCCTAAAAGAATAGGTTTACAAAATCCGCTAAAAATTTCATTGGCTGTTGTAAACATTTTAAATATGATTTCAAAAATATTTACACCATTAATTTTCATACTTACTGCTTCAACTAATGCAGTATTATTCTTGTTAGGATTAAGTGGGAAAAAAGAATCGGAAGATCTTTCTCGTGAAGAAATGTTAGCATTATTACATACTGGGGATTTAAAAGAGTCAGAAAAAGAAATTCTAGAAAATGTTATAGAATTTGATGAAAAATTAGCAAGAGAAATTATGATACCTAGACCTAGTGTATTTGCTATATCAAAAGAACTTACAATTGAAGAAGTTTTAAAGTTAGATAATATAACAAGGTATTCAAGAGTTCCAGTATATGACAATGATTTAGATAATGTTATAGGTATATTACATATCAAAGACTTATTAATTTTAAAAGAACACAATATATTAGTTACAGATATAATGAAAGAAGCATATTATGTGCCTGACACTAAAAAAATTAGTGCCTTATTCTTAGAAATGAAAAATGAAAATAATCATATAGCAATCCTAATAGATGAATATGGTGGAGTATCAGGTATAGTAACACTTGAAGATTTATTAGAAGAAATAGTTGGAGAAATTAATGATGAATATGATAAAGAAGTTTATGATATTTCAGAAATTTCAAAATCAAAATATTTAATAAATGGAGAATTATCTTTACATGATTTAAACGATTTCTTTGAAACTGATTTAGAATCTGAACATTATGATTCTATTGCAGGATTTATTATAGAAAAAATAGGATTTATTCCTAATGACAATCAAAAAATTGATGATATTATAATTGATAATTTAACACTTAGGGTACAAAAAATAAAGAACAAAAAGATTGAAACTATATTAATTATAAAAGGTGATTAATTATGGAAATTAAGTTTCGCTATAATAAATATTCACATAGAATATTTCAGTTAATTCTTGTTTTAGCAGTATTTGCTGGACTTTTCTTAGACATATTTATAATAAATGGATTAGAATATATATCATATTTTGATGCACACCCCAAGTATGCAATATATGTCATATTTGGGTCTATACCTGTTTTTATGTTTACTCCTGCTATAATTACTTATTTATGGTGGAGAAAAAAAGATGAACAAGCGACACTTAAACTATATGAAAATCACGCAATCCTATATTACAAAGATAGAGAAATAATGATTAATAAAGGACAATTTAAATTAACAATAGAATCTGGGTTTTGTATACTAAAAACCCCAATAGAAAAAATTTGTATGCATTATTCCATAAAAGAAAGAACTAAAGAAATGAAAAATTGGTCTCCTTATATAAAAAAAGGGACAAGACCAACTATAAGATTTTATTACTCATCTTTATTTTCTGCAATGGAAAAATTAATGTATTATGATAATGACTATAATATAAATGAAAACACAAATAATAATACAAATGACAAAGGTTATTCTACTAAATTTTATGAAATCGATATTATAATAGGCATAACTACACCTGAAATATTTAATAATTCAAAATATTACGTTGATTATAATGATATAATAACAGTTGAAGATGCACCTTTTGTATGCTGTAACATTATAGATAAAAAAAATTCTAAGCATCTGGTTGGAAATATGCTAATTGATATTAGATTTTTAAATGATAATGATTATAATGAAAAAAAATTAAGTAAGCAATCTATTCTTGAAATTATTGAATTAGATGAATGGGAAAATTAAAAACAAAAAAAGGAGACAAAATAAATGTATAAATTAATTGCAACAGATATGGATGGTACTTTACTGACATCTGATAAAAAAATAAGCAAAGAAAATAAAGAAAGTATTATTAAAGCACAAGAAAATGGAGTTACATTTGTCTTAGCCAGTGGTAGAATTGATGAAGCCATGATACCATTTGCAAAAGAACTACAAATGGACAAATTTGGTGGTTATATTTTATCATATAATGGTTCTAAAATTATAAATTGTAAAACAAATGATATTGTATTTTCACAGCCTTTAACTAAACAAGATATAGAATATTTATTAGAAATTTCTAAAAAATTTGACATAGCAGTAGTTACATATATAGATAAAATACTTTATTCTACTAAACACCATGAATATGTAGATATAGAATCAAAAATAACAGGTTTTCCTATTAAAATTTTTGATAATATAGATGAAATAAAAGTAGACACTGTTGGTAAATGTATGTTTATAGGAGACACTGATAAAACAAAAGAATTACTTTTATATTTACAAGAAAAAGATAATAATAGATTTTTTACTACATTATCTGACCCGCACTTTTTAGAAGTTCTACATAAAAATGTTAATAAAGGAAATTCTTTATTACAATTAGGTAATATATTAGGCATAAAACAAAAAAATATAATTGCTTGTGGAGATTCATATAATGACATAGAGCTTTTAAAATCAGCAGGTCTAGCCATTGCAGCAGACAATGCAGTTAAAGATATAAAGGCTATTTCTAACTATATTTCCAAAAATAATAATGAGCATATTTTAGAAGATATTATCAAAAAATATGTTTTATAGTTCATTTTTATTGCAATTGTTATAAAAATATGTTAAAATCACCTTATATTATGTTGAAATAAACGGAGGAAATAAGAAAATGAGAAAGACTATTATAGCCGGAAACTGGAAAATGAATAAAACAGTTAGTGAAACAAAAATATTTTTTAACGAATTATTACCATTAGTTAAAAACATAAATGCAAATGTAATTGTCGGAGTACCTACTACTTCATTACAAGTTGCTTCTGAAATTACTAACGGAACAATAATTAAAATAGCGGCTCAAAATATGAATGCTAATTTATCTGGTGCATATACTGGAGAAATATCTCCGTTAATGCTAAAAGATTTAGGTATAGAATATGTTATACTTGGGCATTCTGAAAGAAGAGAATATTATAAAGAGTGCGATAAAATAATAAACGAAAAAGTTAAATCAGCAATAAATAATGGATTAAAACCTATATTATGTATAGGGGAAAAACTAGAAGATAGAGAAAATGGTTTAACTAATGAAGTAGTTAAAACTCAATTAATCAAGGGATTATTAGGAGTATGTGAAAAAGGTATACAAAATGTTATAATAGCATATGAGCCAGTTTGGGCAATAGGAACAGGTAAAACTGCAACTCCTGAAATGGCACAAGAAGTACATGCGTTTATTAGACAATTGTTATCTGACTTATACTCTAATGAAATAGCAAATGAAATAACTATTCAATATGGTGGATCTATGAAACCTGAAAATGTTGTATCTTTATTAGATCAAAAAGATATAGATGGTGGTCTTATAGGTGGTGCTAGCCTTGATCCTTCTTCATTTATTAAATTAATTGAAGCAGGCAAAAATTAGGAGGTTATTATGGAAAATTTACTTGTAGTTGTCATGGTGTTACTTTCAGTAATTTTAGTTACTGTAATACTATTACAACCAGATAGAAGTCAAACTGTCGCTAAGACAGAAGCTATACTTGACCAAGAAAAAGATGGTATAGAAAAATTCACGGAATATGTAGTAATACTATTCTTAGTAACAGCAGTTATTTATAATATTATTAGATAAATAAAAAAATATAGGAGGTTTTTGAAATGTCAAAAAAAGAATTTGTTGAAGCATATGCTTTAAAATCAGGGGAAAGTAAAAAGAGATCAGAAGAATTAGTAAATGATTTCTTAAAATTAGTAGAAGAAAGTTTATTAAAAGGTAAAGAAGTTCAATTCGTTGGATGGGGAGCATTCTCTACTAGAAAAAAAGAAGCTAGAATGGGTAGAAATCCTAAAACTGGACAATCTATCAAAATACCTGCAAAAAGAGTTCTTAAATTCAAAGCTGGTAAAAAATTAGCTGATGCAATTGCTGCTAAAAAATAAGTGATTAAATAAAAAGTGAGATAGTTAAACTATCTCGTTTTTTTTTATACATAATTTTAATTTGTTTTACTTTTTTTTCAAATACATACCAGATATTACCATTAACATACTAAAGCCTGCTACTATTGCTACTATCATAAATATAGCCTTTGGTGTAACTAATAATCGTTTAGATAAAGTTACATAGATTCTATCTCCAAAGAATATTCCAAAAGCAAAAAAGCCTTGAAATATACCCATACTAATATTTCTATCTTCCTTATTAAAATATTGCATTGCCATAGATATTAATGAAATATATGTTCCACCATAACCTAAACCATTAAATGCATAGGCTATAAATGCAATTCTATAATCATTAGTGAATAATATTAATAGGTAAAATATCATAAGTGATGAAAGACTAAATAAAAGTGTCTTTTCTATACCAAATTTATTTTTAAAATATGTACCCACTAAAACACTTGCAATAAGTTGTGGTGTTGCAAATATGGTGTCAAGATATGCTAACATAATTGATGGCATAGCAAGCTGACTTTTTGCATAATATATCATATTAGCACCACTAGTTGAAAATTTAATAAATGATACTACTACTCCAACTATACAAGTAATCAAAAATTTTCTATTAGTTATTACTTTTTTTACTTTTTCTTTATTAAATTTGGAAATACTTTTAATCTCTATCATAAAAAATGTAAGTATAAAAGTAATTATACCTATAATAGCAGATATAATCCATAATATATAATAATTCTTATATTCAGCATAAGTTCCTAAATATTGTAAAGGAGCTGCAAAAAATTCTGCTAAAAGCGGTGCTATTGCAAGTATAGAAGCACTAACTGCAGCGTCTTCTTTATTAAATGTTTCAGAAAACATAACATTAAATATAGCAATCATAGAAGCACTTACTCCCATAGCAAGCGATGACAAGTATAATGTATTTACACTAGGTCTAAAGACTACAAATAACGAAGTTATTGATATAAATATAACTGCAAATTGTATAAATATTTTTCTATTACCTAATATATCTGTCAAAAAAAATACGGGCATACGGATTAAAAAACTTATTAATCCATATGCTGATGTTATTTGTGCTGCTACCATTGCTGATAAGCCTAATCCACCATACTCTATGGGGCTTGCTGCATAAACTTTTCTATATGCTCTTATAACACTTATACTAGTCCAAAATAGGACTAGTATACAAAATATTATTTTTTGATTTTTATTTAATTTATATTTAATTGATAATATTACTGCTATAATAATTATAACAACTATCATTATAAGCGAAAATATTATTTTAATCATTACTTGCTGCCCTTGTTAAAGGTGGTACTATTTGTTTTTTTCTTGAAACTATACCTGGTAATGAAAATTGATTATTAATTGCCTTTGTATCAAATGCTTTTTCTATTATTTCTACCTTATTTCCACTAACTATTGCTTCTGAATTATTAGTTAAAATATTAGTTATTACAAACATAAATCCTTCAAGATTTAATTCTTTTAACATTTTTTCTATTTCAACTAAAAATATTTCTTTTTTAGCAGCTAATTCATTTTCATTTACTGTATTAACTTGTGCTATTCCAAATCTTCCTTTTTCTAATTCAAAAACTTTCATATCCATATTTAAAATTTCATATTCTGTTTTTGAACTTAAATTAGTTCCTGCTTTTAACATGTCCATACCATAAGCATTTAAATCTACTTCTGCAATAGGTGCTAAGTATTTACATGCTGCTATATCATTAGGTGTACAAGTTGGTGATTTAAATAATAAAGTATCTGAAACTATTGCACTAAGCATCATTCCAGCCATTTTTTTAGTTGGAACTATATTTTTTTCTTGATACATTTCACAAACTATAGTAGAGGTACAACCATAAGGTTCTACTCTAACCTTTAAAGGTTCATCTGTTTTAAAATTAGCGATTCTATGATGATCTATTAATTCTAAAACCTTTGCATTTTCAAAACCATCTGCTGTTTGTGTTCTTTCATTATGATCAACCATTATTATCTTTCTACCTGAAACATCTGCAACATACTCAGGAGATTTTACATCAAAGAACGTTAAAGCATACTTTGTTTCTTCATTAAGTTCCCCTATTCTAACTGCTACTGCCTTTTGATCTTTAACTAACATGTTTCTTAGTTCAGCATATGCTATTGCCGTACATATTGCATCTGAATCTGGATTTCTATGCCCATAAACTAAAATTTCTTCCATTATATTCCTCCTATTTTTTTTATAATTATTTATAAATTTAACTATCTATTGTAATTTTTCTAAAATTTCTTTTACTGTATTTTCATTTTGCATTTTAGACAGTGCAAAACTTTTATTTCCAGCATCTTTAAGTGACGCTCCTATATGATAACACTTTTTATTATCAAGTATTATGAACCTATCATGATGTTTTCATCCATGATTTCCATCTAAACTTGTGGTCGCAATTTGCGACCAGTTCAGTTGTTTCTTCATCACTTAATTGAAAACGAAATTCTTTTGGAAATCTTTCTATGTTTCTTTTAACTTGTTCATTAAGCCTTTTAGTTTGCACTTGATAAAGTAATGCCAAATCTCTATCAAGCATTACTTGTTTACCCCTGATTGTATAAATTAAATCTTTTATATTATTAAAATTTAAATCGACTAAATTATTTTCCATATTTTTTATACTCTTTCATAGCCAAAATCATTTAAATATTTTTCTTCTTTTGCTCTCATCACTTCTTTTTCATTATCTATCATATGGTCATAACCTAATATATGTAACATACCATGAGTTAATAAATAGTAAAACTCTCTTTTATCTCCGTGTCCAAATTCTTTGGCTTGTTCTTTTACTTTATCTATTGATATTATTATATCTCCTATAACTTCAACTGGTCCTTCATTTTCTGTCTCATTATATGCAAACGATATCACATCTGTTGGTTTGTCCATATTTCTATATTCTTTATTTATCTTATGTATAACTTCATTATTAGTTATTAAAAATGAAACATAAAATGATTTTTCATCATAATTCTCTTTTTCATTTTGTAATATATGCTCAACATAAGTCTTTATTTTTTCTTCATCAAAATATTCTTCTATATTTTCTATATCATAAGTAATATCTATTTCTACCATAAATTCTCCTATTTTTTATTTATTTTTGGATATTGTATTCTTTCATGATATGCTGCTTTTAATACAGTTAAGAAAGCATTAACTATCTTATCAATATCTCTTAAATTTATATCACAATTAGTTAATTGATTATCATCTATTTTATATTTTATCAAATATCTTATAGTATTTTCAATACCATCTTTTGATTTATCTTTTGATGCTCTTACTGCTGCTTCTACTGTATCTGCCAACATTACTATTGCAGATTCTTTTGAACTAGGTTTTGGTCCTGTATATCTAAAATCTACTTCACTTACTTTTTCTCCTATTTCTACTGCTTTATAATAAAAGTATTGTACCATAGTTGTTCCATGATGCTCTATTATAATATTTATTATTTCATCAGGTAAACCATATTGTTTAGCAAGTATTACACCATCTTTTGGATGCGATGTAAGTATTACAGAACTTAATGATGGTTTTAAATCATCATGTAAATTACCAAGTCCACCTTGATTTTCAACAAAATATACTGGTCTTTTAAGCTTTCCTATATCATGGTAATATGCTCCAACCCTAGCTAATGTTGGATTTGCTCCTATTGCTTCTGCGGCTTGCTCTGCTAATGCTCCAACCATTATACTATGATAAAAAGTTCCTGGAGCTTCTAATAATAATCTTTTAAGTAATGGGAAAGAATAATCCCCTATTTCTAATAATTTTATTTCTGTTAATATACTAAATGTATTTTCAAAGTATGGCATAATTCCAAGACATATCATACCTGTTAAAAATCCAGATATCAACGAGAATATGAATATTACTATAAAAAAGCTAATATCATAATTATATATTGCACTCCAAACTATTGTAAATAAAGCTTGTATTGCTCCTAATTTAAATCCATTTTTTACCAATTCAATTCTATTAGTTAATTTTTCATTATTAGTTATTGCTATAATTGAAAGTATTGTTAATACAAAAAACCATTCTAAATTAGGTGCTAATAGTATATTAGTTAATAAAGATACACCTATAGAAAATATTTTATCTTTTGTTAAAATATTTGATATTATTGATACTGTTGCAAATGGTATTAAGAATAATAATATTTCAGATTTCCCAAGTATTAACTGGTATAATAAATTTATGAATATAAAGATAATAAAAGTCGGATAAAATCCTCTTGAATTAACTCCATTCTTCATACTCTTTTTACCTATATTATAGAAAATAATTGATATAACTATCATGAAAACAAAATTGAAAAACATACTTAGAGTTCTATTTTCTGCTCTTAATCCCAGTCTTACAATTTTATCATACATATCAGCATTTACTACATCACCTTTTTTACCTAATACATCACCTTTATTTATAGTTCTTATATTATTTTTTAATGCTTGTATATTTTCAAATATTTTTTCTTCTGTTTTTTCTTTATTAACTGTTAAATTAGGCTTTATGAAATTTCTAATTATATTTATCTCAAATTCTTTTAATTCAAGATTATTTTCTTCTAATAAATTATTTATTTTATATTTATTTTTTACACCTTTTTCATATATATCAGTTAAATTTTTTACTAGAGTTACATAATATTCTAAATTTTGCTCTTCTAAAAAATATTTCAAATCTAGCATACTTAAATCTAGCCTTTCATTTTCTATAAATTCTTTTAATTTCTTTTCATTATTTCCATCTAATTTAGATATTGCTTGTAAAAAGTTATTAAATTTTTTAATTTGTTCTTGGGCTATCTCAGCATTATTATCATATTCAGGTGTAGTATTTCTATATATTTTATTTTCTAATTCTTTATCTAAAATATCTTTTTTATATACCACTTTTTTATATGCTATAATATCTTTTGGTAAAATAGTCCCTATTCCATAATTTAAATTCGAATTTACTCTATATAAATTTATTGCTGAAAAAATTATAAAAACTAACAGCAAGAAAAACATTCTATGCTGATAATGGTTATTCTCTTTTCTTACTGTATTTATTGAGTTATCCATTAATTTTATATTTATTTCAAAAACTTTTTTAAATATTTTTATCTTCATTTCTTAACCTCTTATTTAACCTCTTAAAATATATTCTATAATATTATAGCATATTTTAAATAAAAAGTGTTAAATTTATCATTTAACACTTTTAAATTTTTATAACTTTTTATAATATATTCTAATTCAACTTATTTAATTAAAATTTTTATGCTTTCCAACTATTTATTTTAATAATTCTAAACGAGCTGGATCATTTGCAAATACTTCTTTAATATTATCTTTTGTTACTACAACTGGTGGTAATGCATATACTGAAACATCTTTAACACCATTATTTGTTTTAACATTTGCTTCTGGTAAATCTTTACCTTCATTAATAGCACTAATTAATTCTAATGTTTTTCCTACTAATGTTTCAGTTGGTTTAGCAATAGTTGAATATTGTTTACCTTCCCAAATCCATTTAACTGTTTCATTTTCAGCATCAAGACCTGATGTTACAGGTGTTTTTTGATTAGCTGTTTCAGCTGCTGTTATTATAGCACGAGCTATACCATCATTAGGAGCTAAAACACCATGAATTTCTTTATCTGAATAGAATCCTGATAATAGTGTATCCATTCTTTTTTGTGCTTGAGCATTATCCCAGTCCGGAGTTGCTGCTTGTGTAAATTCTAATTGCCCTGAAACTACTACTAAATTACCCTTATCTATTTCAGGTTTTAATACTTTCATAGCTCCTTCAAAGAAATTAGGTGCATTCGGATCAGCAGGTCCACCACCAAATAATTCTATATTATAAGGGCCTTCTCCTTTTTGAGCTTTTAACCCAGCTAATAATGCGTTACCTTGTTGAACCCCAGTTTCAATACTATCAAATTGTACAACAGCATCTACTGCAGCTGTATTTTCAATAAGTCTATCATAACCTATAACCTTAACACCACTAGCTGCTGCTTTTTCTAATACAGATCCTAGTTGTGAACCATCAACTGGTGCAATAACTAAAATTTTTGCTCCTCTTTCAATCATTGCTTCAATTTGTTGTTGTTGATTAACAACTTTATTATCAGCGTGTTGAACAATAGCTTCGTAGCCTGCTTCTTCTAATTTAGATTTAAATAATGCATCTGCTTCTGTCCAGTTTTGTGTTCCTAACCAAGGTAATGCTACCCCTACAACAACTTTATCTGTTTTTTCTGCTTCTCCTGAATCTCTTGATCCACAAGATACTACTGAAAACATCATTAATAATCCTATCATTAACGAAATAACTTTCTTTAAATTTTCTCTCATATTCTCCTCCTATTTTTTTTTATATATTAACACTAAAAAACTTTAGTTTTAAATTTAAAACAAATTAATTTATTTTGTTTTTGACTTTGATGGGAATAATCTTCCTATAATTGATATTTTCCCTTTTTCTTTATTATATACATCAAATGCTACCGCTGCTAAAAGAACCATACCTTTTATTACTTGTGTACGGTCTGAACCTACACCCATAAGTGTTAATCCGTTATTAAGAACTATCATAACCATACCACCTACCATTGTGGCAATAATTGTTCCTACTCCACCAGAAACTGCGGCTCCACCTATAAATACTGATGCAATAGCATCTAACTCCCAACCAATACCATCTGATGGTCCAGCAGAAGTTGAACGACCAACAAATAATACACCTGCTAATGCTGCAAGAAATGACATATTAAGCATTGTATAAAAATATGTTCTATCAACATTAACACCTGATAGTGCTGCTGCATTTTTATTACCACCAACAGCATATATATGTCTACCAAATTTCGTTTTTTGTGTAATAGTATGATATATGATAACTAGAATAACCAAAATTACTCCAGGAATTGGGAATGAAGTTCCTACACGCCCTGACCCAAATATCCATGTAAAGAATCCTATTACAATAAATGCTAATACAATTCTTGCTATATATGGCCATAATTCTTCGCCATCTTTTTTCAATTTATTATATTTTTTCATTTGAAAATATACATATAGTAACATTGCAATTACACCTAATAATAATGTTGAATTATTTATACCTGTACTAGGTCCCCATTCAGGTAAATAACCTGAACCAAAAAATCTTAATTCTTTTGGAACTGGAATTGATATTGATTTTGAAATCCATATAACTGCACCCCTAAAAATCATCATACCACCTAATGTAGTTATAAATCCTGGTATATTTAATTTAGCCACCCAAAAACCTTGCCATGCACCTATTAAAGTCCCTACTATAAGACTTATTAAAATACCTAACCACCAACTAATTCCGTAATCTCTAACTACTATAGCCATAACCATAGCCGAAAAAGCAGCAACTGAACCAACTGAAAGATCAATTTGTCCAATTACAATAACCATCATCATTCCTATACTAAGAATCATGACATAAGCATTACCTGATATCAAATTTTGAAAATTTGAAGAAGTAACAACTCTTCCATCAGTTATAATATTAAATACTATTGTAAGAGCTATTAAAGCTAAAACCATAGTAAAATCTTGTAATCTATCTCCTAAAACTTTTTTTATATTTTTCATTTCATCACCTTTTATCTGTATTTTATTTGTTATCGTTTTGATGAACTAGTCATCATTTTCATAAGATTTTCTTGTGTTGCATCTTTTTTATCTATCATACTTGTTATTTCACCTTCAAATATTGTATATATTCTATCTGTAATACCTATCAATTCAGGTAATTCAGATGAAATAACTATAACTGCTTTACCATTATCAGCTAATTCATGAATTAGTTTGTAAATTTCATATTTAGCTCCTACATCTATTCCACGTGTAGGCTCATCTAATATTAAAATATCAGGATTTGTAAACATCCATTTCCCTAAAACTACTTTTTGCTGATTTCCACCTGAAAGGGTTGTAATTCCATATTCCACTCCTGCTGATTTTATACCTATAGAATTTCTATATTCATTAGCAATATCAATCTCTTTTTCTAAATCTAGCAAATATTTTTTCTTTATACCATCTAAATTTGCAGAAGAGATAGTTTTTTTAATACTGTCTAATAAATTAAGCCCTAAATTTTTTCTATCTTCTGAAACATAAGCTATACCATGTTTAATGGCTGAATCAACAGATCTTAATTCAACTTCTTTTCCTTTGATTTTTATTATACCATTTCTAAAAACACCATAATTTCTACCAAATAAAGATCTCATAAGTTCTGTTCTCCCTGAACCCATTAGTCCAGCAAATCCTACTATTTCTCCAGCTCTTACATTAAATTTAGAATTTTTACATAATAGTCTGCCTGGATTATTAGGATCTTCGACGTTCCAATTTTCAACCTCAAATATTACTTCACCAGGATTACTTACATGTTCTGGATATCTATTTTCTAATGTTCTACCTACCATTGCTTGAATAATAACTTCTTCATCTATCATTCCATCAACTATGGAATAAGTTTTTACTGTTTTACCATCTCTTATAACTATAACTTCATCTGATATTTCAGCAATTTCATTTAATTTATGAGAAATCATAATACATGTAATGCCTTCTTTACGAAGTTCTCTCATCAAATCAAGTAAATTAGCAGAATCATCTTCATTAAGTGCAGAAGTTGGCTCATCTAAAATAAGTAATTTAACATTTTTAGACAATGCTTTTGCAATTTCTACTAATTGTTGTTGCCCAACACCTAAATGATTTATAGGTGTATCTGGATTTATATCAAGTCTTACTCTTTTTAGTAATTCTATCGTTTTTCTTTTTTGATAATCCCAATCTATTAATCCATATTTAAGTTTTTCATTTCCAAGAAATATATTTTCTTTTACTGATAATTCTGGAATTAATGCTAACTCTTGATGAATAATTACTATTCCAGCTTTCTCTGATTCTTTTATATTTGAAAATTTAACTTCATGACCATCAAAAAATATATTTCCAGTATATGTACCATATGGATATACTCCTGATAAAACCTTCATAAGTGTAGATTTACCAGCTCCATTTTCACCGCAAATTGAAAAAATAGTACCTTTTTTAACTTGCATATTTACATTATCTAATGCTTTAACACCAGGAAATGTTTTTGTTATATCTTTCATCTCTAAAATTGGTTGTTGACTCATAAATAACCTTTCTAATATTTTTTTTAATTTTATTCTAAACCCTAATAGAGTATACTTTATTTCTTAAATTTGTCAATTTTTTTTACTTTCATTTTTATTTTATTTATTGTAAAATATGTATATATTAATTAAAGGATGTGATATTATGAGAATAATAGCAGGAATTGAAGCTGGTGGAACAAAAATTAATTGTGGTATAGGATATGAAAATGGTGAAATAATTGATAGAATTTCAATACCTACTACAACACCAGAAGAAACTATAAATGAAATTATAAGATATTTTAAAGATAAAGATTTTACTTCAATGGGACTAGCATCATTTGGACCAATAGATATAGATAAAAATTCTAGTACCTATGGTTATATTACAACTACTCCAAAACCAGGTTGGGCTAACACTAATATTTTAGGTGAAATAAAAAAACATTTTAATGTGCCTATTAACTTTGACTCTGATGTTAATGCTGCTGTTTTAGCAGAGAAAACTTGGGGAAGTGCCGTTGGACTAAATAATGCTTTATACTTAACTATAGGTACAGGTATAGGCGGCGGTGCTATAATTAATAATAGGATACATAAGGGCTTAACTCTTCCTGAAATGGGTCATATATTTGTAAAAAAAGAAATAGATTTTAAAGGAATATGTCCATATCACGGAGACTGTCTTGAAGGTTTAGCATCAGGACCTGCAATTGAAAAAAGAACTGGTATAAAGGGTAACCTAATCCTAGAAGATAATCCCGTTTGGAATGAAGTAGCAAATCATTTAGCCGAAGCAATAGTATCATATATCTTAATTTTATCTCCTGAAAAGATAATTTTAGGTGGAGGTGTTATGAAACAAAAGCATCTATTTACTAAAATTCAAAAAAAGGTTTTAGAAAAATTAAATGGATATGTTGATAATAAGAAAATAACAGAAAATATACAAGACTATATAGTTTTCCCAAAACTTGGTGATTTTACTGGTTTTTATGGATCACTTGCTCTTGCTCTTATAGATAATAATTAAATAAAAGGACCGAGTAGAATTTTAAAATTCAGAACTCGGTTCTTTCTTTATTATTATAATTATTTAAGTTTCTTATAATATATTATTTCCTTAGATTGTCCCAAAGAATCTGCTTTAGTTATTCCTATTCCTACTATTTTATCAGAAAATTCCTCGAATGGATAATTTCTAAAAAATTGACTTAATCCAACTTTATCAGCTGGTGTAGTTAATGTAATATGTGGGTCAAAATTTTCATATACATTAGGTGAGCCATACTTTTCAAATGATGCTGCCTTTGCAGGTATATTTTTAGCCCAATCTGGCACTTTTGCACTAGTATCACGAACACTTAATAGTTTATTAACCACTTTATCACTTAATTTTTGTAATTCAGGTGATTTAGTAGCATCTATCATTAACCAATGTCCTTTTGTAGCATGCATACCATAAAAATTAACTTTAAATGGCTTAGTTTCTTTAGCAATTTCATCAACAACTGCCTTTATTTTATCTAAATCCTTATCTTTATATTCTGTTAAATATAGAGTTAAATGTACAACATAACCTTGACTATAAAGACTATTAATTCCTACTCCTTTTAATGAGTGTGAAATATTTTGCACATTTTTATCTACTTTATCTCCAAAATCAACGAATACATCATATTGACTCGCATACATTATGTTAGATAATATTAAAACTAACAATATTATTATTTTTTTCATACTTAATTTACCCTTTCCGAACATTAAAATTACCAAGCCGAATTAATTACAACTTCTTCTCCATAACCACCATTTAAATTTTGTGGATTAGTTGAATTATATGCTCTTTGTACTCTTATAGCTCTTATTCCTACTTCCATTGCTGCTAAAATATCACTATCAGAATCTCCATAATGTATTTTTGAATTTACTTTCTTTATATAATAACTCTTATCATATTTATAATTTCCTTTTACTGTTTCACTAGTATACCATATAGGCGAAGCTTTAGGCATTTCAAAATATTTTTGTAAAACCTTAGAAGTTCCATTAACTATTCCATTTTTAGCCTTACTATGTGGAGTTCTACCAGTTATAAATACTATCTTGTCTCCTCTTTCTAAATGCATTTTAATAAGTTCCTTTGCAACTTTTTTAGGTATAGATTCTCTATCTTCTTGTTCTGCTACATAATCCCAGAATTTTTGAGAATTTAAAACTTCACGGGGATTAGAACCAAATCCTAATTCTTTACCAAATGTAAATCCATAATGAAAATATTGACTAGAAAATAATAATGTATCATCTATATCAAAACTTACTGTCATTGGTGCCTTTCCTTCTAAACTCTTTTTAATATCATCAACTGATACAAAATTTACAGCCACTTGCTCTGGTGCATTTGTGTAAAAACCTTGATTAGTGTACGCTACTTTTGGTCCTTTAGCCATAGAAATAGTTGTTGTACACATAAGTGCTAAAATTAATAATTTAAATCCCTTTTTCATTAAAACCACTCCTTTTATCTTTATAGTTAAGTATACCTTATATATTTTTTTTTACAACTTAAAATTTTAATAAAAACTCACAGCTTGCACTGAGAGTTTTTTTATATTTCATATAATATTTTATTAAAACAGTCTTAAATTTATATTAAATAAAAACTTTTTAAGTTCTTTATGTGTGAAAAATACGTCTACTGTAACCTTATCAAATTTTTCTTTAAATCCTACTCCTATTACTGGGTATACCTTATTTGGGTAATCATACTTTACACCTAATTCTGAATATAGCATCTTATAAGTTAACTTTGCTTTTGTCTCTAAACTAAAATCTCTTTTAGCTATATGACTATTTAGTATAAATTTACTATTCTTATAA
>NZ_LOQI01000012.1 GCF_001517915.1 Oceanivirga salmonicida
TTATCTACGTGTCCTATTGTTCCCACGTTTACGTGTGGTTTACTTCTGTCAAATTTTTGTTTTGCCATTTTATTCTCCTCCTATTATTTTCTTTTATCTTTAATTTTAAAATAATATATATACGAGAATTATATCACTAATTTATTTTTTTGTCTAGTCATGCAACTTTAATTCATATAGATTTCACTTGACACTTTCCCCTTAAATTTGCTACAATGTAGTTACCTTGCTCTAAATATATTTTAGGGCTATAAACCAAGAGGAAAGGAGATAAGAATATGACTAAATATGAAATTATGTTTATCGTGTCAACTCAATTAACTGATGAAGAAAAAAAAGAAGTTGTTGAAAAAGTTGAAAAAACTTTAACTCGTTATGAAGCAGTTGAAATTACTACTGAAATATTGGGCGATAAAAAATTAGCTTATCCAATTAATAAAAAAGAAAATGGATACTACGTTTTAACTAAATTCACTATTGACGGAACTAAACTAAATGAAGTTGAAGCTAAATTAAATATAACGGAAGCTATATTAAAATACATGATTGTTAGAAACGAAAAGTAACCAAAAAATAAAGAGGTGAAAGAAATGAATTATGTAGGACTAATGGGTAGATTAACAAGAGACCCGGAATTAAAACAAACATCATCAGGTAAATCTTATTGTAGATTTTCCATAGCAGTTAGAAAAGAATTTGTTAAAGATGGAGTAGATTTCATTAATTGTGTTGCTTGGGAAAAAACTGCTGAAAATATCAGTAACTTTTTTTCAAAAGGACAAAGAATTCTAATTCAAGGTAGAATAAATACAGGAACTTATGAAGTTAATGGAGAAAAAAGAACTTCATTTGATATTATGGTTCAAAAATTTGACTTTATTGAAAACAGTGCAAACTCTTCAAGCCAAGGTCAAACTTATACTTCTACTAATGATAATAATAATATGGAAGATGATACACTAGATGACGATGAATTTCCATTCTAAATAGGAGGTGTAAAATGAAACCAGTAACAGAGTTTAAAAAGAAAAAAAGAAGACCAAAAGTTAAATTTAAACTAGAAGATATCGATTACAAAAATGTTGATTTATTAAAAAACTTTATGAATGATAAAGGAAAAATATCACCAGCAAGAGTAACAGGTCTTGACGCAAAAATTCAAAGAAAAATAGCTAAGGCAATAAAAAGAGCTAGACAAATAGCATTATTACCTTATACAAAGATAGAAAAATAAAGATAAGCTGAGTCCAATCTCAGCTTATTTTTTATTATTCAATTCATTTTTTAACATAATCCTTCCAATTTCTGTATGATAAATATCAAATACTATATCCACTAATTTACCATCTTTATAATACAATACTGCACTTCCTTGCTCTACTCCATGATTATATGAAAACTCCTCTCTAAAATCTCCAAAATAAATTACTGCCTTACCATGTTTTATCCCATTTAAATATGCAAATTCTTGTCTTGAACCATCTTTATTATATTGTACAGCCTTGCCATTCAATTCGCCATTTTTGTCATAAGTAAATTCTTGTTTATCTCCGTTTTCAAAATATTGGGTTATCTTACCTGAAAATTCCCCTTTATTAAAAGTTGTTTCTTGCCTTTTTGACCCATCAGCATTATATTTTATAGCAATTCCGTCTTTTTCACCATTTTTATAATTAAATTTAATAATAATACCATCATTCCAATATCTTGTAACTAAACCTTCTTTTTTGCCCCTTACATATATACCTTCCTCTTTACTATCATCATATGTAATAATATATTTCCCTTCTTTTACTCCATTTTTTAATTTAACATCTTCTGATATCACTTTACTTGAAAAACTTAATATGCTTAAAACTGTAATTAGTAACAATATAATTTTTTTCATAGTTAATCTCCTTAATTATTATTTATAATATTCTAATATTTTTTACACTTATTGTTAAAGCATATAAAAAAAACTCCAAAGAGATTATTCTCCTTAAAGTCTTTAAATCAATATATTTTAATTTATTTTCTCTTTGATTCTAATTGTCTTAATATATCAGCACCATCTTTTTCTCTATATCTAACTGCTAATCTAGCATATGATTTTGCTTTTTCAAGCAATGAATTATCGTTATTATATAGATAAATGGCCATTTGAGTATAGGTAATCTTTTCTTTCAATAATTCTTTTAAATATTTTGCTTCTTTATTAACGTCATTTAATTTAACTGAAACTAAAAATAATTTTCCTAATATCAATGCTTTATTTTCTTTTGTTAATTTGATTGCTTCTAAATATCTAGATGCATATCCCAATATTTTTTTATCATCTTTTGAATATTTTGCTAATGCTATATATAAATCTGCCATATACTGATAATCTCTACTATCTAATTTTACAGCTTTATTAAATAATAAAACAGCAGGTGTTGTTTTATTTTCAGTATAAAGAGCATTCATCAAGTCATAATAATATGCTTTTTTATTATCTAATGTTCCTTTTTCATCAATATATTTATTTAATCTTTCTGCTTCACTATCTCTACCTAATAAATATAGTATATAAGTCTCTCTTTCAACAAAAACTAAATTACCATAATTTGTTCTTTGATTTAATTCTCTTAATAATGCTAACTTTTTATTTAAATTTTCTTCTGAATTTGCTAAAATTTCATTAGCAGAAACAGCAAATTGGTCATCAGTATTTTTATCACTAGAAGCTAATTTTAAGTATTTAATTTTGTCTTCTAAACTATCAGACAATTCAAATAAAGCGTAGTATACTCTTGGCATTTCTTTTAATTCTGACCTTTTTGGTCTTATTTTTTTTAAGATTGCTATTGCTTCATTTCTTTTATTAGCTTGTAATAAACTACTTGCTTTTTCTAAATCTTCTTTAACTCCAGCAACCGATATAATAGAAATTATCATCGCAAATGTTGCTATTATTTTTTTCATTCTCTATCACTCCCTATTTTTGTATATCTTTATTTTAACCTTTTAATTTTTTTTTGTCAAAGAAATTTGATATAATTTCAATTTTTTTATATATATTCTCTTTTTTTTCCTATTCTATTCTTTATTTTTATGATATAATTATTAGGTAAAAAAAAATAGGAGCGTTTACATGAGCATATTAAATAATTTAAATCCAAAACAAAAAAAGGCTGCACTGAAAATTGAAGGTGCTAGTTTAATATTAGCAGGTGCTGGTAGTGGTAAAACAAGAACAATAACATATAAAATAGCGTATATGGTAAAAGAAAAGGGTATAAATCCTAATAATGTACTAGCTCTTACATTTACTAATAAAGCAGCAAATGAAATGAAAGAAAGAGTAAATTCTTTGATAGGTGTAAATAGTGCTTATATGAATATATCAACATTTCATTCTTTTGCAGTTAGATTGTTAAGACAATACGGGGAAAATATAGGTTTTAATTCTAAATTTAATATCTATGATACTGATGACAGTCAATCGTTGATTAGAAAAATTATGAAAAAATTAATATTAAGATATGATTTAACACCTAAAACTTATTTAAATAAAATTTCTAAATTAAAAGAAGATGAAATTTTACCCAATGATTTATCTAAGCATATTAATTTAAATATGCCAGAAAACAAAGAGTTTTATGATGTATATAAACTTTATCAAGATGAACTTATAAAAAATAATAGTATGGATTTTTCAGACATACTGTACTATTGTAAAAAATTACTTCTTAATGATAGAGTTTTAAGTTTAGTACAAGATAAGTATAAATACATATTAGTAGATGAATATCAAGATACTAATAAATTACAATACGATATAATTAATTTAATATCTAAAAAATACGGTAATATATGTGTAGTTGGAGATGAAGATCAAAGTATATATGCGTTTAGGGGAGCAGATATAAACAATATATTAAACTTTGAAAAAGATTACCCTGATGCACTAATTATAAAATTAGAGCAAAATTATAGATCTACACCTAATATTTTAGGGTTAGCTAATTCAGTTATAGTAAAAAATACTACTTCACTTGGTAAAAAATTATGGACTAAAAATCCTGAAGGTAAAAAAATATTATTTTTTGATGCTGAAGATGCTTATCAAGAAGCAAAATATATATGTAGTACTATAAAGAATTCTGGTAAGAAATATAATAATTTTGCAATACTTTATAGGACAAATTTTCAATCAAGAATACTAGAACAAGAATTAACAAGAAATAATATACCCAATATGGTATATGGCGGAATTTCATTCTATCAAAGAAAAGAAATTAAAGATTTATTAGCATACTTAGTATTAATAAATAATCCTAATGATACAATAAATTTTGAAAGAGCTATTACTAATCCTAAACGAAAAATAGGTGCAGTTACTATAAGCAAAATAATTGATTATGGAGCAAAAAATAATTTAAATTGCGTAGATGCTTTGATTTGTGATACTTCTCAAAAAGTAAAAGATTTTTATGAATTAATGATATATTTAAGAAAGTTTAGTGAAGTTAATAAAGTAAGTGATTTAATAAAAGAAATTTTAGATAAAACTAATTATACACTATCACTTGAAAAATTAGAAAACTATAACGACAAACTTTTAAATATTCAAGAATTATATAATGCTATTATTGAAATAGAAAAAATTGATGAAAATATCACACTAGATGAATACTTAACTACTGTTTCACTATCATCAAATATAGATAATTTAGATTCTAGTAATGTAGTTAAACTTATGACTATACATAATTCTAAGGGATTAGAATTTGATACAGTATTTTTAACAGGGTTTGAATATGGCTTATTTCCTAGTTTTAAATCAACGTTTGATAATAACGAACTAGAGGAAGAAAGAAGACTTTGCTATGTTGCAATTACTCGTGCAAAAAAAGAATTGCACATTACTTATGCTAAAAGTAGAATGATAAATGGTGTAACTAAATACGGGCAAGTTCCATCTGATTTTTATTCTGATATGGACAAGAAATTTTTATATATGGTTAATAAACAAAAAAACTTTGTTGAAAATAAACAAGAAAAAGTTAGAACTAATATTGAAAACTTTAATCCTTTCAAAATAAAAACAAACAATAGTAAATATAATATAGGTGATATAGTAAATCACACTATATTTGGAAAAGGTAAAATAAAACATATTGATGAAAGAGCTTTAACAATAGAATTTATAGTCGGTGAGAAAAAGATTGCTCTTTTATTAGCAGACAAATTTTTAAAATAGGAGTTTTATATGAAAAAAATTTTTATAATTTTATTATTTATTACAAATTTTACTTTTGCCGCAGGATTTAGAGACGTACAAAAATGGTACCCTATAACTATGCTACCAGAAGTTAAAAATAAATTACAAGAAGGTGATATAATAATATTTAAACCTTTAAATTCATCATTAACAGGCCGTTTTGGTCATATTGCACTTATTGGAGAAGATAAAAAAATAATCGATTTTCCTAACCCATCTGTTGGATTTAGAGAAACTCCAGTTGATATTTTAGCACTTGGAGAATATAGAGATATTTTAGTATTAAGATATAGAAATAGTACTAAAAAATTTAGAAAACAACTTATGAAAGAAGCATATTCTTATCTAAAAAAAAGTTACTCTATACTAAGTTTTCAAAATATAGAGCAAAATTCAACATATTGTTCATTATTTATTCATGATATATATGAAAAAATTAATGATAAAGATAAGACAGTATTCCCAGCTAGTACACTTTTTGTATTTCCAGAAGAATTTATAAATGCTGGCGAAAATTTTTATATTTTAGATTTAGATAAATTATTATAATTATAATAAAATAGGAGTTTAACATGAAAAAAATACTAATATGTTTATTATTTATTACGAATTTAACCTTTGCAGCAGGTTTTAATGATATACAAATGTGGTATCCTATAACTATGTTACCAGAAATTAAAGACAAATTACAAGAAGGCGATATTATAATATTTAAACCATTAACAACAAAATTTACATCTCGTTTTGGTCATATTGCAATAGTTGGTAAAGATAAAAAAATAGTTGATTTTCCTGATGGACATGTTGGTTTTAGAGAAATGCCCATCGAAATTGTTACAACACAAGAATATAGAGACGTTATAGTTATAAGATATAAGAATAGTACCAAAGAATTTAGGGAAAAACTTATGGAGAAAGTCTATTCTTACATAGATAAAAATTACTTTATACTAAGTTTTCATAATTTAAGTAAAAACACAACATACTGTTCATTATTTATTCGTGATGTTTATGAATTGGCTAATGATACAGATAAAACTATATTCCCAGAAAGTAATATTTTAGTATTACCAGAAGAATTTATAAATGCTGGTGAAAATTTCTATATACTAGAATTGGAATAATATAAACTTAGAAAGGTTATTTATGAAATTAATAGTAGGATTAGGTAATCCAGGAACTAACTATAAAAATACAAGACATAATATTGGATTTATCTTTTTAGATAATTATTTAGAAAAATTAAATCTAATTAATTATACAAAAAAAGGCTTTAAGTCAGAATATATAAAAAAAGATGAGGTGTTCTTTCAAAAACCTTTAACATATATGAATAATAGTGGTCAAGCCATATCAGAATTAGCAAATTATTATAAAATAAAGCCTAATAATATCTATGTTATATATGATGACATGGACATGGAAATTGGTAAAATTAGAATTAGAGATCAAGGTAGTTCAGGTGGACATAATGGTATTAAATCTATTTTATCACATGTAGGAAATGATTTTATAAGAATCAAAATAGGTATTGGTAAAAAGAAAAATGATACTATTGAACATGTTTTAGGCTCATTTAGTTTAGATGAATTTGAAATAATAAATTCAAAAAAAGAAGTAATCAATAATTTAATAGATGATATAATAAATGACATTGATTTAGAAAAATTAAAAACAAAATATAATAATAAATGAGAATGGAGGAAATACTTTTATGGATTATAGAGCCATATTATTTCAATTTTTAGGTGGATTAGGGTTATTTTTATTCAGTATTAAATATATGGGAGAAGGTCTACAACTATCAGCAGGTGATAGATTAAGATATGTCCTAGATAAATATACAACAAATCCATTTTTAGGAGTATTAACAGGGGTATTTGTAACTGCTCTTATACAATCTAGTTCAGGTACTACAGTTATAACAGTGGGTCTAGTTGCAGCAGGTCTACTTAATTTAAAACAAGCAATAGGTATTATTATGGGTGCTAATGTTGGGACTACAATTACCAGTTTTATTATAGGTTTTAATTTATCAACTTATTCATTACCCATTATATTTGTAGGTTCAGTGCTATTATTTTTCGTAAAAAAAGAAAAGTTTAATAATATAGGTAGAGTTCTATTTGGATTTGGAGGTGTATTTTTTGCTTTAAAACTTATGTCTTCTTCATTTATTCCTTTAAGAACTGCACCAGCATTTATTGATTTAACAGTTGCACTTAGCCATAATTCTTTACTAGGGGCTTTTGTTGGAGCATTTTTAACAGTAATTATACAATCATCTTCTGCAACAATAGGTATATTACAAGGTCTATATGCAGAAAATATGATAAGTCTTAATGCAACCCTACCAATCTTATTTGGTAATAATATAGGTACTACAATTACAGCAATACTAGCTTGTTTAGGTTCAACAAATTCTGCTAAAAGGGTTGCAATATCACATGTATTATTTAATGTTATTGGAACAATAATATTTGTAATATTCCTTACACCATTTACAACTTTTATTGTAACTATGCAAGAATATTTACACTTAACACCAAAATTTACAATAGCTTTTGCACATGGAACATTTAATATTGCTAATGTAATAATACAATTTCCATTTATATCAGCTCTTGCTTATTTAGTAACAAAAATAATACCTGAAACAGAAGATGAAATTGCATACAAACCTGAACATTTAGATGATTTATTAATAGCTAGTGCACCTATTGTGGCACTTAACCAAGCTAAAAAAGAAATTTTAGTTATGTTCAAAAAATCAATAGAAAATGTAAAAAGAGCAACAGATTTTTTTGAAACTAATAATGAAAAATTAGGTGAAAAAGTTGCAGTTAAAGAAGAAGAAATCAATCATATTGATCATGAGGTTACCCGTTATCTTACATTAGTTTTCAAAGAAACCTTAGCTGAAAAACAAGGAGAAATAGGTTCTTCATTATTAGACACAACTCGTGATATAGAGCGTATTGCAGATCATGCTATGGGATTAGTTAATGATGTTAAATATCAAATAAAAAAAGGATTAGTCTTTTCTGACTATGCAAAAGAAGAAATACTAATACTAAATAATATTTGTATAGAAATGCTATATAAATCAATTTACGCTTTTGAAAATGATGATAAAAATAGTGCCATTGAAGCACTTGATATACATAATAGAATATATGCTTTTGAAAAAAAAGTTAGGAAAAAACATGTTAGCAGAATGAATAATGGTGAATGTCAAATTAAGGCTGGTCTATATTATGTAGATATTATAAGCCATTTCACAAGAATTTGTGACCATTCTAGAAACATTGCAGAAAAAGTTATTAATAATAATCACATATAGGAGGGATAATATATGAAATTTATTTTAAATGGAAAAGGTGGATTAAAAGTTGATTTAGTTTTTGAAAATACTAATTTAGATAATAAAGTTTTTAATCACTTGAAAGAAAAAGAATTATTTACAGGAAAATTAAAACAAATCTATGTAAACACATACGAAGAAGTAGCATTTGTTGGTTTAGGAAATTCAGAAACTATAACTTTAAATGAAATTAGAGAAGTTTTCTTTGATTTAGCAAAAGAATTAGATTCAAAAAAGGTTAGTGAAATTACATTAGAAGTTCCTAAATTTGAAAAATTCTGTTGCAAAGGTGTAGCTGGTGCTATATCTGAAGGTTTATTACAATCTGAATATAATTTCAATAAATTTACAGTAGATAAAAAAGAAAGAACTGAATTAACTGTAAATTATGTTACTTGCTCTGAAAATGCTGCTAAAGGTATAGAAGAATCTGAAACCTTAATGAAATCAGTATTTATTACTAGAGATTTAGTAAATTTACCATCTAACTATATTTACCCAGAAACACTTGCAAATAAGGCAAAAGAAATATTAAGTCCATTAGGTGTTAAAGTTACAATTTATGATAAAAAACAAATTAAAGAAATGGGTATGGAAGCATTCTATTCAGTTGGAAAAGGTTCAGACAATGAACCAAGACTTATAGTTATGGAATATGAAAATAACCCTGAAAGTAATGAAAGATTAGGTTTAGTAGGTAAAGGTATTACTTATGATTCAGGTGGTTATTCACTTAAGCCAAACGATGGTATGAAAACTATGTTCTGTGATATGGGTGGTGCTGCTACTGTTATAGGTTCTATACATGCTATGGCCTCATCAAAAGTTAAGGCTAATGTAGTTGGAGTTGTTGCTGCTTGTGAAAATGCTGTATCAGGTCATTCATATAAACCAGGAGATATTATTGGTTCATTATCAGGTAAAACTATTGAAGTAGACAATACTGATGCTGAAGGTAGAGTAACACTAGCAGATTCAGTTTACTATACTGCAACTACTATGAAAGCAACTAAGATTATTGACCTTGCAACATTAACTGGTGCTTGCTTAGTAGCATTAGGTGAAGTTTATTCAGGTTCAGTTACTAATAATCAAGAATTCTTTAATCAAGTAAAAGAAGCCGCTGATAAGTCAGGAGAAAAAATATGGCAATTACCAACAGATCCTATGTTTGCTAAACAAAATAAATCAAAAGTAGCAGATATCAAAAATACTGGTGGTAGATTAGCAGGAACTATAACTGCTGGTATGTTTGTTGGAGAATTTAACAATAACTTACCATGGGTACATTTAGACATTGCAGGAACTGCATATTTATCATCACCTTATAGTTATTTACCACATGGTGCTACAGGAATACATGTTAAAACACTTTATAGATTAGTAGCAAAAGGTTTAAACTGTAAATAATATATGAAAACTATAAATGAAATTGAAAAATCTATACAAAAAAAGTTTAGAAAATATCTTTGGTCTCCTTTCATACATGCATTAAAAGAATTTAACCTTGTTGAAGAAGGAGACAAAATTGCTGTTGCTATATCAGGTGGTAAAGATTCACTATTACTTGCTAAACTTTTTCAAGAACTTAAAAGAGCAAGTGATGTTAATTTTGAAATAGTATTTATATCAATGAATCCAGGTTTTTCTAATTTTAATCTTATAAATTTAAAAAAGAATTTAGAAAGTCTAGAAATACCTTGTGAAATATATGATGACAATGTATTTGAAATTGCAAAGAAAATGACTAAACTAAGAAATTCAAATAAGCCTTGCTATATGTGTGCTAGACTTAGGCGTGGTAGCCTTTATACAAAGGCAACAAGTTTAGGGTGTAATAAATTAGCATTAGGACACCATATGGACGACGTTGTAGAGACTAGCTTAATGAGTATGCTTTACATGGGTAAATTTGAAACTATGCTACCTAAATTGGAGTCTGACAACTTTGATATCACACTTATAAGACCATTATTTTACATTGAAGAAAAATATATAAAGAAATTTATGAAATATAATGAAATATTGGCTATGGATTGTGGTTGTGAAGTTACTCAAAAACTTATAGATAGCAAAAGAAGAGATACCAAAGAATTATTAGAAAAACTTTGTACAGATGATAAGGATATAAAAAAAAGAATTATGCAATCTGTATTTAATGTAAATATAGAGAAAATTCTTGGTTTTAAATATAAAGGAAAAAAATTCAGTGTTTATGATGACTATACTATACTTTAGTATGGTCATTTTTTATATAAAAATAGAGTAGATTTTTTTCTACTCCATATATTATTTTTATTTTAAATTTATTTTCAAATTATTAGCATTGTAATACCTAGAATTGTAAAAAGAAAATTTATTATTAAATGTGCAACTAAGGCAGGTAAAATACTTTTACTTCTATATATTATAAATGCAAAGACAAGACTTCCTGTTATAAGTGTTGGTAATAGCCAAAGTTGAAAAGTATGGTACAAAGCAAATAATATTCCATTAGCAATCCAACCAATATTTCCATATTTTGTTATTTTTGGAAGAATCCAAGCTCTAAAATAAAGTTCTTCCGCTAATATATTTAGTGAAAGAGTAACGACAATAAGTGGCAACAAAATAATTTGTCCTTTTAATGGAAATCCTGGTGAAAGAACTGATATATCGGTAGTTGCTAAATTAATGGTTGGATTTAGAAAAAAAGGCATATAATCTGGAATATTTATACCAGTAATTTTAATAAATGGCTCAACAAATTGTGTTGATAACATTATAATACCTATTCCTACAACTATAATCACTATATAGATTAACCATTGTTTTAAAGAAAGTTTCTTTAAACACATACGAGCCATAACTGAAATATTAAGTTGTTTTGCTTCTAATATAAGTAATATAACTGCTATAATTACTAAGAATAATAGCATAATAAAAGCAACAAAATGCTATGCGATTATTACTGGAATACCATTTTTTACAAATATTGGCAAAACTATTCTAAAACCCACAAATCCAAGTAAACTTGGAATTATAAATGATAATAATAACTGTAAAACCGAAAATTGCTTGGTACTTTCCCAGTTAAAATTTTGTGTTTTCATTTCTTTTTATTTTTTTTTACTCCTTTTACTCTTTATTATTTTATACCTTGTTCATTTATATACCAATTAATGTCATTTTTTCTTAAAACATTTTTATCAGTAAACCCACTTATACCATCTACAAGACCCCTATTAGAATATTGCCAGATTATCCATCTGTCATTTTCTTCTATATAAGGTGTTTTTCTTATATCTCTAAACCATAAATAATTATCTACTAAATTATTTTTTATATAATTTGTATATGACTTATAATCAGTATAAATTATTACCTTTTTTTTATAATGCTTTTCTACTATTTTTATAAAATCTACTAATTCTTTTATAACTTTTTCTTTTTCATATTTACTAGATAATTCAACATCTATTATAGGTGGAAAACTATTTTTAATTCTAGGAACTTTTGAAATATAATATTTAGCCTGATCTTTTCCACTACTAGTCATAGAAAAAAAATGATATGCTCCAACTGCAAAACCATTAAGTCTTGCTTTATTCCAGTTATATAAAAAATCTTTATCTGAAAAATCTTTTCCTTCTGTTGCTTTAATTAGTACAAATTTATAATTTTTATCTACTTTCTGCCAGTTAATTCTAATTTGGTGATGCGATATATCTATACCATGTATTTCATATTTACTTGCATTTATATCATTATGGTAAAAATATCCACTAAATTCTATATTTAACAATATTAAAAATAGATTTATTAATACTAATATAATAATTAAAATTTTATTTATTTTTTTCATTTAGTTATAAGTTTTAATCCTCCCATGTAAGGTACTAATGCATCAGGTACTATTATATTACCTTCTTTAGTTTGATAATTTTCCATTATAGCAACTACTGTTCTACCAACTGCTAAACCTGATCCATTTAATGTATGTACATAATAACTTTTTTTATTTTCTTTATCTCTATACTTTATCATTGCTCTTCTTGCTTGAAAATCTTCTGTATTTGAACAAGAAGATATCTCTCTATATTTATTTTGACTTGGAACCCATACTTCTATATCATAAGTTTTTGCAGCAGAAAAACCTATATCTCCACTACAAAGTGATATTACTCTATACGGTAATCCCAATTTTTTCAAGATATTTTCAGCAGAATTTACCATATGTTCTAATTCTTCATATGAATTTTTAGGGTGTGCTATTTTTACCATTTCAACTTTGTTAAATTGATGTTGTCTTATTAAACCTTTTAAATCTTTACCACCTGAACCTGCTTCTTTTCTAAAACAAGCAGTAAATCCACACATATATTTAGGCAATTCTTCTTCATCTAATATTTCTTGATTGTATAAGTTAGTAAGTGTTACTTCTGCAGTAGGTATTAAATACATTTCTTCATCATTAATTTTATACATGTCTTCTTCAAATTTAGGAAGTTGACCTGTACCTATCATCATTTCTTTTTTTACTAATTGTGGAGTTAATATTTCAGTAAATCCATGTTCAGTTGTGTGTGTATCTAACATAAAGTTTATTAATGCTCTTTCAAGTCTTGCTGCTGCTTTTTTATATACTGTAAATCTTGAACCTCCTAATTTAGAACCACGCTCAAAGTCTAATATATCTAAATCTACACCTAATTCATCGTGAGTTTTAACTTCAAAATCAAATTTTTTAGGTTCTCCCCATTTTCTAATTTCTACGTTATCATCTTCACTATCTCCAAATGGTGTTGAAGAGTGTAATTTATTAGGTATAGTATAAATTAATTCATTAAATTTTTGCTCTACTTCCAATAATTCTGCATCTAATGATTTTATTTTTTCTCCTACAACTTGCATTTTTTCTAATAATTCACTAGAATCTTTTCCTTCTCTTTTATATTTCCCTATTAATGTACTTGATTCATTTCTTTCTTTTTTCAGTTGTTCTACTTCTACTAATATTTCTCTTCTTTTTTTATCAAGATTTAATAATAAATCTAAATCAAAATCACTTTTTCTAGCATCTAAACTTTTTCTAATTTCATCAGCATTATCTCTAATATATCTAATATCTAACATCACAATCCCCACTTTCTAACTTGCTTAATATATATTTTTTTGTTTTTGTCATTTCTTTATTAGTTTCCAAATCTAATTCTTTTAAGTTATATATTTTTAATAAATCCTTTTTTTTATTATACACATATTTATATAATTTTGAAACATTTTTTCTAAAATATTCTAAATTATTTTTATTTTCCATATCTATATATTTAGGACAGGACTTAATAAAGTAAATTATTACATTTTTTAATATGTATGGATTATATATTTTATTACACATTATCTCAAATAAATATGTCTTTATCAATTTATTTTCATCTTCTGATATATATGAAAGTTTATATAATAACTCCAATAACTTAGATTTATCTTTTAAATATAGTTCATTGGCTAAATCTACACTATGATATTTATCTCTATTTATAAGCGATCTAAATAATCTAGAATAAATTTCTTCTATTTTTAAATTTGAATACCTATTAATCTTTTTTTCTTTTTCAATTACTACTTCTTTTAATTCTTCTTCTAAAAGATTATTGTTATTAAAATATATCATTTCAAATACAAATGATGGTTCTATATATTCTACTTTTAAATTTTCTTTTATTCTATAATACGTAGCTTTATTATTCCTAAAAATGTACTTCTCTATATTCATTTCATCTCCATTATCTTAAAAAAGTGGTGCAAAGGCACGAAATATTGGTAATAATATCACTTCAATTATTATTGACCATTTTTTATTTTTTAACTCAACTTCTTTACTTTTTTCTTGTATATCTAAAAAATCTTTTTTTATTTCTAATACACTTTTATCATTTAGTAACCACACTGCATTTTCTATATTATGCGTTAAAGATCTATAATCTAAATTTATTGTTCCTATTATTGCTGATTTATTATCACTTACAAATTGCTTACAGTGAATAAATCCAGGTGTATACTCAAATATACGAACTCCTGCATTTATCAAAGGTGGATAAAATGATTTTGTTAGCATATATATTAACTTTTTATCAGGTATGCCTGGAACTATTATTCTAACATCTACACCTGCTTTTGAAGCCATTACTAACTCATTTATCATATTATAGTTTAGTATCAAGTATGGAGTTGTAATATATACATAATCGCTTGCTCCCTTAACTATCTCACTATACATAGTTTCTCCAACATTTTCAGCATCTCCTGGATAATCTGTATATGGTGATATTATTCCATCATTTTCAAAAATTTCATAATCCTTTACTAAACGATTAGTATAATTTGGTATTTTATCTTCACATATTCCCCATAAAGTTAAAAACATTATTGTAAAAAAGTTTACACTGCTACCTTTTACTCTTATTCCAGTATCTTTCCAATGTCCAAATAAATTAACCTCATTTATATACTCATCTGCTAAATTTAATCCACCAGTAAAAGCAACCTTACCATCTATTATTGTAATTTTTCTATGATCTCTATTGTTAAAATGCATATCAAATATTCTTACTTTACTATTATATGGATAACACTTTATACCATGTTTTCTCAATTTTTTAGCAAAATGATTAGGGGCTTTAAATATACTTCCAAAACTATCAAAAGTAAATCTAACATCTACACCTTCACTTGCTTTTCTTTTAAGTATTTCTAATATTTTATCTAACATTATTCCATTTTGTACTATGAAATACTCCATGAATATGAACTTTTTTGCCTTATCTAACTCTATGAGCATATCCTCCCACATTGATTCTCCGGAAGAATAATATTTAATATCATTATTTTTATATATTCCTGCATTAGCATGTTTTTTTAGATAATAAGCTTGCCTTTTATTTGAAGTTTTCAAATTATCTATCAAGTAACTATCATCATCAATATTTTTAGATATTTCAGTACTAGCTTCTAAATTAAGACTATACTCATTTGCACTTGACCTTTTAGATAATAAAAATAATATACTACCTAAAATTGGTGTTAAAAAAATTAAAAACATCCAAGATAATTTGTAGTCAGGATTTATGTCTGATTTTATAATATATAAAGTTACAACAATAGAAATAGCTGTTAATATATATATTATTACTGTTTTTGCTTCTGGAAAAATGTTAAATAACCACCATAAAATTCCGAATTGGAACATCACTGAAAACAATATTAACATTATTCTTTTTAATCCTACTACCATATTATAACTTCCTTACCTTAAATTTTCTTTTAAAAATTTCTTTATTATCTCCCTATATTCATCATTATATTTTCTTATTGCTTGAACATGCTTAGTATCTTTAAATACATGCATTTCTTTGTTTTTTAGTAACTCATATACTCTTTCAGAGTTTTTAATTGGAACAAAACTATCAATATCTCCATGTAATATTAATCCTTTTAAATTAGTATTTTTTAATCCTTCTCTTGCATCTACATAAGAAATAAAATAGCCTCCTCTAATTCTTGTAACTAAACTTGCAAAATCTAATATTGGGAAAGAAGGTAACTTAAATAATTTTTTTAATTGATAAGCCATTTGTTCTTTTAATACCAAATAACCACTATCATCTATGAAAGCCTTAACATTATCCGGCAAATTCTTATTAAGTGAATTTAATACTGTTGCTGCCCCCATACTCATTCCCGATATTACAATTTTAGCATTAGGATCTTCTTCTACTATTCTATTAGCCCACATAGCCAAATCAACACTATCAAATCCACCCATTGATATTACATCGCCTTCACTATCTCCAAAACCTAGTAAATCAGGTGCTAACACATTGTAACCTAAGTCATAAAATAATTTAATATATATTGATACATAATATGCACTGCTTCCATAACCATGTACCATTATTACATATTTATCCGTCTTTTCTTTTTGCATAAATCTATGTGCTACTATTTTAGCACCAGTAACACTTGTTCCATATATTTTTTCATCATTTTCTAAAAACCATTTTTTATTTTCTTCTTCTTTTTCATATTTTACTGTATCGTCATCATCTTGTGCTAATACTTCTGATGATATATTTTTAGGATTCAATGAATAATCATATAAATAATTTCCTATTCCTAAAAACACTAGTAATACAACCGTTACTATTCCTAATAATACTTTTTTTAACATTACTACTCTCCTATTTTTTCATAAACTTCTTGTAATCTTCTAAATCTGCTTCTTACACCTGACTTAGTTATATTAAGTTTAGTTGCTAATTCCTGTAATGATATTTCTTGATACTTTAATCTTAATTTTGCTAATTCTTGTAATGGATGACTAAGTTTTGATATACCTACGTGTTTATCAATTTGTTCTATCATTTTTACCTGCTTATTTGAAGTATTTAATTTTTTCATTTCATTTGCTATTTCATAATTAATACTTCTACTTATTTTTAAATTTATTTCTTTGTTTATTGTAATTTCTTCATATTCAAAAAATGTATTTATAGCATCTAATTTAATTACAACATCAAGTATATTTTCACTGTTTCTAACATATACTATTTCCGTATTTTTTTTGTTAGACATTAATACTTTAATTCCCATATCTTTTAAAATTTCATATAATTTTAATGCTGAATTTTCATAATCTACAAAGAAATCTAACGAATGTCCTTTATTAGGATTTTTTATATATCCAGAACTTATAAAAAAACCTCTTAAAACCCATTTGTTATTTAAATCATTAAAATTATCTTTAAAATTTTTTATACTTACTATATTTATATTATTATGCTTAGTTATAGTATAATCTATACTATCTATTATTTTCAAATTTTCTTTAATTCTATTAATTATATAGATTAATTCTGTTTTAAAAACTATATTTTCATTATTTAAATCATTTTTAGAATATACTATGCCATATAACTCAGAAAGTGCTTCTACCTTATTTTTGGCTTTTATAGAAAGCATTTCTCTTTTTAATTTCATACTAAATGATACTTTATTTTTTTCCATAATTTATTCCTGATTCCCATTTTATTCTAAATACTATTACTATGAATATTAATGCTGCCAAGACATTTGAAAATAGGTTTCCATAAAAGAAAGAATAATATGATAAACTATTTTCTGTTAAAATTATAAATATATATCTAAATAGCCATATTCTCATAAATCCCATAATTAATGGTATAGTTGTTCTACCCAATCCGTTTAAAGCAGATTGACATATTGTAAATATTCCAAAAGGGATTATAGCATATGTAAATATAGCTAATGATTCTTTGGCGATAAATAAAATATCTAATTCTTTTTTTGAAAATAATTTAGTATAAAAATCTAAAAACGGCAATATAAGCAATAGTGTTATAACTGATATACTTAAACAAAATAACATTCCTATTAAAAAAGATTCTTTTGCTTTTTTCTTATTTCCTACACCAATATTTAAACTTATCATCGTAGTTACTGCTACACCTATACTTGCAGGGACTTGAAAACTTATACCATTTATATAACCCGCTATTCCTATTCCACCTAATAATGTACTTCCATATTTTTTCATTTCCATATTTATCATTAAAAAGCCTAGACTAACCATCATATAATTAAGCATGGATGGAAATCCTACCCTTACTAATTCTTTAATTATCTTAATATTAATATAATATTTTCTTATATCTAATTTATATAAGTAATCTTTAATGAATAAGTCATAATACATCCATATTCCTGTAAGGAAATACGCAAAAAATGAGGCTATTACTGCTCCTTTTATATCCATTTTTAAAGTACTTAAAAATATATAATTGAAGAATATTTTTAATAATAACAAAACCACCATTCTATAAAATGGCGATTCAGGATTACCCGTTGCATTTTTTAATGCATTAAATATAGCCGCCAAGAATTGAAAAGGTAATACAACAGAATATAAAGAAACATAGATAAATACGTCATTACTCATAGATATATCTACAGTTGAAGACATATATAGAGCAACTAATATACTAATGGGTATCGTAAATATTCCACAAAATATACTAAACACCAATATTTGAAGTGATACATTTTTAACTTCTTCTACATCTCCTCTACCTACAATTTGTCCTATCATTGCCATAGCAGCAACTCCAAGACCAGCAGATAGACCTAGCATTATATCTATTGCGGGCTTAACATAAGTTATTGCGGCTACTCTTTTGGCCCCTATAATATTATTTAAAAATAATCCATCTGTAAATGGTATCATAGCTCCAACAAGAGCCATTACAATTATAGGAATAGAAAGAAATAATAATGTTTTAAATGTATTCCCATTTAAAATTAATTCTCTTCTTTCTTTCATATTAAGTTTAATCAACTTTTTCTCCTTTTAGAACTATTTTGTTATTTCTAATACAGTATCTCTACCTTCAATTACATCTTT
The DNA here is from genome assembly GCF_001517915.1 of Oceanivirga salmonicida. Lineage (NCBI taxonomy): Bacteria > Fusobacteriati > Fusobacteriota > Fusobacteriia > Fusobacteriales > Leptotrichiaceae > Oceanivirga > Oceanivirga salmonicida. Next base: position 19,075 of record NZ_LOQI01000012.1, read on the forward strand.
GCCTATAAATGTTTCTATATTTAAATAATCTTCTGAGTCTAAAACTATTATTGGAGTTATAACAGATGGAACATTTTCTTTTAAATATTCTAAATCATATTTTATTACTACGTCTCCTGCTTCCACTTTATCGCCTTCACTAGCTACCTTAGTAAATCCATTACCTTTTAATTCTACTGTGTTTAAACCAAAATGAACTAAAATATTAACTCCATCTTCTGTTTCAACAGTAAATGCATGTAAAGTTTCAAATAACTGTGTTATAGTTCCCTTTACAGGTGATACAATATTTCCTGATTTTTCAGGTATTATTGCTATACCATCTCCTAATAATTTTTTAGCAAAAGTTTCGTCAGGAACTTCTTTAATGTCTACAACTTTTCCAGTTATAGCAGCTTTGATTATTGTTTTCTTTATTTCTTTTTTTTCTTCTTTTTTTCCAAATAATTTATCAAAAAAACCCATATCATTTCTCCCTTATTTTGTGCCTGTACTTCCATAGCCACCAACACCTCTAACGGTATCACTTAATTCATCAACTAATTCAAAATCAAATTTTTCATATTTTGTAAATACTATTTGTGCTATTCTTTCACCTATTTCAACAGTTCTAACTTCATTAGAATGATTATGAAGTGCAACCATAATTTCACCCCTATAATCACAATCTATAACCCCAACTTTATTAGCAGGTGCTAAACCTTTTTTTAAAGCTGTTCCACTTCTAGCATATACTAATCCTACATACCCTTTTGGTATTTCCATGCATATTCCTGTATGTAATAAATGTGTTTCCCCTGGTTTAATAACTATATTTTCATCTAATAAGGCATATAAATCTGCTCCTGCTGAAAATTCAGTTCCATAACTTGGTATTATTGCTTTTTCATTTATTTTTTTTATTTTCATTTTAATTTTCCCTCATTAATAATGTTTTTAATAATGCTCTATTATCAAATGCAAGTCCCGCTCCTATTACAACTGATTCTAATGGTTTTTCAGGTTTTATAACGGGAACATTAATATTATTTTCTATATATTCATCTAAATATTTAATATATGCTCCACCACCTGTTAATACAATTCCATTATCTAATATATCAGTCGCTATTTCAGGAGGACATTTACTTAAAACTTCTTTTACACTATCAAGTATTTTTTGTAATGATGGCATTATAGCTTCTCTTACCTGATTTGCAGTTATATTCAATTCACATGGAATATTAGTTATTAAATGTCTTCCTTTTATAGTCATACTATTATTTTGACTTGTATTTAATTCTATAGCAGTTCCTATTTCTTTTTTTATTTTTTCAGCAGTTCTATCACCAATGGCTAAATTTAAATTTTCTTTTACATATCTTATAATATCTTTATCTAAACTATTACCTGCTATTCTTATAGATCTACTTACTACTATTTCATTCAAAGATAATACTGCAACATCAGTAGAACCTCCACCTATATCAATAACCATACTTCCTGTTGGAAGTGATATATTGGTTCCACTACCAATAATTGCTGCTCTTCCTTCTTCTATAAGATATATTTTTTTAGCTCCTGTTACAGATTCAAATAAAGCCCTTTTTTCAACTGTTGTAACTTCTATTGGAACGCACAACATTATATCTGGCTTAAAAGGAGATAATCCATATACCCTTTTTATAAATGTATATAACATATCTCTTGCTGCATCTAAATCAGATATAACTCCTTCTTTTAATGGCTTTATTACTTCTAATGTATCAGGATTTTTACCTATCATTTGTCTTGCTTCACTACCTACTGCGACAATAGTTCTAGTTTTTTTATCTCTTACTATAACTGATGGCTCATTAAGTACAATCGCTTTTTTTTGCTTGTCGTATATAAGTACATTAGATGTTCCTAAATCTATCGCCAAACTTTTATTAACTTTAAAAAAGTTAAATATATTTGATATCATATTTATTTAGTCTCCTATATACTCATTAATTCTTTTTCTTTTTTACTTAATACCTCATCTATAAGTCCTACATATTTATCTGTTAATTTTTGTATTGAATCTTCATTAGATTTTAATTCATCTTCACTTATTTCACTATCTTTTTCCATCTTTTTAATTTTAGTATTAGCATCTTTTCTTATGCTTCTTATTGCTATTTTACCATCTTCTGCTTCTTTTTTTACCACCTTAACATACTCTTTTCTTCTTTCTTCTGTTAATTCAGGCAATACTAACCTAATAATTTTACCATCATTTGATGGATTAAATCCTAAGTTAGCTTTTAATATTTCTTTTTCAATAGCAGGTATTAAAGATTTATCCCATGGGTCTATAACTATTAATCTGCTTTCAGGCGCTGATAATGAAGCTACTTGATTTAATGGACTCATTTGTCCAAAATAATCAACACTAACACCATCTATCATTGATACATTTGCTCTACCTGCTCTTACATGTGCAAATTTTTCCTTAGTAACATCTAAAGTTTTTTTCATTTTTTCTTCTACTTCTATCATTAATTCTTCTAACATTTTTTTACTCCTTTACTAGTGTTCCTATTTTTTCACCTTTTACTAATCTTAAAATATTTCCATTTTCAGTTGCATTAAATACTAATATAGGCATTTTATTTTCACGGCATAACGATAAAGCTGTTGAATCCATAACTCTTAAATTTTTAATTATGGCTTCTTGATATGATAATTCATCATATTTAATAGCATCTGAATACTTAACTGGGTCTTTATCATATATTCCATCAACCTTAGTCCCTTTTGCTAATATATCTGCATGTATTTCAATTGCTCTTATGGCTCCTCCTGAATCTGTTGTAAAATATGGCATTCCCGTTCCTCCAGAAAATATAACCACTCTACCTTTTTCTAAGTGTCTTATAGCTCTTCTTCTGATATATGGTTCTGCTACTTCTGGCATAGCAATAGATGTTAAAACCCTAGTTGGTACACCTAAACTTTCTATAAAATTTTGAAGTGCTAACCCATTCATTATAGTTGCAAGCATACCCATAGTATCTCCTGTTGCTCTATCAACTCCTGTTTTAGTTCCAGATAGTCCTCTAAATAGATTTCCACCACCTATAACTATTGCTACTTGCACTCCCAATGAATGTATTTCTTTAATTTGAGTAGCTAAATCAATTAATATTTCTTCATCATAGCCAAATTTTTTATTTCCTGCTAATGCTTCTCCACTTAATTTTAATAGTATTCTTTTATACTTCATCATTACTCCCATTTTTCTAAAAAAGGGGATTTATCAACCCCCTTTATATGTCTATTTTCCTGCTATTTGAGCCGCAACTTCTGCTGCAAAATCTTCTTCTTTTTTCTCTATTCCATCTCCAACTTTGTATCTAACAAATGATACTAATTCTAATGGTTTTAAGAAATCTTCAACTTTTTTATCATCTCTAACATATTTTTGTTGATTTAGACAATTTTCTTCATAATATTTTCTTAATTTACCTTCTATTATTTTTTCTATTACTTCTGGTTTAAGATTTTTTCCAGTTTCTTTCATTTCTTCTTCAAACTGAATTCTTAATATATGTTCTTCTCTTTCTAAATCTTCTGGTGTAACATTAGATTTATCTAAAAATTTAGGATCCATAGCCGCTATATGCATAGCAACTCCTCTTAAATTCTCAGCATTTGCTTCTGTTAATTCTCCTTTTGCTTTAACTACTACTCCTATTTTACCACCCATATGTAGATAATCTACTACGAATGATTCAGGACATGCTTCTAATACTTCTAATCTTCTAATATTCATGTTTTCACCAATTTTAGCGATTAATTCTGTTAATAAAGTATCTATTGTTTTCCCATCCATTTCTAATGCTTTTAACTCTTCTACTGTTTTAACTGATTTTTCTAAAATTGTATTTACTAATTTCTTACCAAAAACTTTGAAATCGTCATTTTTAGCAACAAAGTCTGTTTCAGAGTTAAATTCTAAAACTACTCCTTTTTTATGATCTGAACTTACAACTGTAAATACTAATCCTTCTGCTGCTACTCTTCCTGATTTTTTTGCTGCCTTAGATATACCTTTTTCTCTTAACCAATCTATTGCTGCATCTATATTTCCATCATTTTCAGTTAAAGCCTTTTTACAATCAAGCATTCCTGCTCCTGTTCTATCTCTTAATTCTTTAACTAAAGCTGCTGTTATTGTCATATTTTATTCCCCCACTACTACTTCTTCATTTAATACTACTTCTTCAGTTTCAGTTTTTTCTACCGCAACTTCTTCTAAGCCACCTTGACCTTCTATAACTGCATTACCAATTACTGTTGTAAATAATTTTAATGATCTTATAGCATCATCATTAGCTGGTATTCTATATGTTACTAAATCAGGGTCTACATTTGTATCTACTAATGCTATAACTGGTATTCCTAATTTAGCTGCTTCTTCTAGTGCTAAAAATTCTTTTTTTATGTCTAATACAAATAATGCAGCAGGTAATTTATGCATTTCTTTAATTCCACCAACATTTTTTTCTAATTTTGACATTTCTTTTCTTAGTAATGTTGCTTCTTTTTTAGTGTATGAATTATCTAATTCTCCACTTGCATCCATTTCTTCAAGTTCTTTTAATCTCTTTACTCTACCTTTTATTGTTTGTAAGTTAGTCAATAATCCACCTAACCATCTTTGGTTAACATAGAATCCACCACATCTTAATGCTTCTTCTTTAATTGCATCTTGTGCTTGTTTTTTTGTTCCTACAAATAATACTTTTCCACCTTCTGCTGAAATTTCTCTTACAAATTCGTAAGCCTTTTCAGTTGCAGTTAATGTTTGTCTTAAATCTAAAATGTGTATACCGTTTCTTTCTGCGTAAATATACGGTTTCATTTTAGGGTTCCATCTTTTTGCTTGGTGTCCAAAATGTACACCTGCTTCTAATAATTGTGTCATGCTTATTACAGCCATTCTAATTCCTCCTATTTGGTTATTTCTTCTGTCATAATTTAGTGCAAACCTAAGTTCACCATGCACTAAAAAAATACAGACATGTTTATTCAAGATATATTACCATATTTTTAGTCTAATTGTCAAACAAAAATGTATGATTTTCTTAGGGTTTTTATTATAAAAATGTACCAATAATGAAATTAAAATCATTTATTGGTACATATTATGTTTATATTCTTATTATCCTATTATTTTTGCTACTTCATTTTTTAAAGTGTTTTTATCTCTTCCACCAACTAATGTAGTTAAAACTTCTCCATTTTTAAATACTACTATTGTAGGTATACTTCTAACACCGTATTCAACTGCAAAACTTTGGTATTGATCTATGTCAACTTTTATTACATTATAGTCTACTTCTCCTACTAGTTCTTCTAATACTGGTCCTAATGCACGACAAGGTCCACACCAAGTAGCAAAGAAATCAACTAATGTAACTTCACTTTCCTTAACAACTTCTAATAAATCTTTTAATTCTTTTCCACCTTCATAATGAATTAATTTTGCCATTTTTTTCCTCCTTTATTTAGCACCTAACGCTGCCATTGTAATATAATTATAAGGTTTATTAAAATGAGGTAAGAAGAATATATCTAACAATTTAAGTTTATCTATTGTTAACTTTTCTTGTATAGCTAATGAAAATAAATGTATTCCCATAGACACATCGTGTTTAGAAGCTATTTGAGCTCCAACTATTCTTCTACTTCCTTTTTCATAAACAATTTTTATTTTAACTTTTTCATTTGGCGAATTTTCTATAAAGTCCGCTTTTTGTACATCTTCAAAACTAGTTGATAAAACTTCCATTCCTAGTCTTTTTGCTGCTTCTTCTGTTAATCCTGTTGAAACCATATTGTAATCATATATAGATATACCATTAGATCCTTGTACTCCTGGTGATACTAATTCTGTTCCACAAGCATTATGTGCTGCTAATATACCTGATCTTACTGCATTTGTTGCTAATGCTATGTAGTTTATATCATCAATAGAATTATCATATACAGTTGCACAATCTCCTATTGCATAAACATCTTTTATATTAGTTTCTTGTTTTCTGTTTACTTTATAAGCATTTTGATGTAATTCTAATTTATCTTTTAATAAATCAGTATTTGGTCTAAATCCTATACATAAAACTACCATATCTGTTTTAAACTCACTTTTATCAGTTTTTACACCTTCTACTTTTTGATTTCCTAATATTGTTTCTACTTTTTGATTAAATAGTAATTCTACTCCATTAGATGATAATACATTACCCATCTCATTTCTAAATTCTTCGTCATAGTATGAACAAAGAACTGAATCTGATGAATCTATTAATGAAACATCTTTACCATTTCTCTTAAACGCTTCTGCTAATTCAACACCTATATATCCTGCTCCAACTACTGTTACATGTTTAATATCTTTTGATTCAATTTTTTCTATAACTTCTTTTGCATCTTGGAATAATTTAACAAATTGTACATTTTCTAAATCTTTTCCAGGTATAGGTGGATTTAATGGAAGTGAACCAGTAGATAAAATTAATTTATCATATTTCTCTTCATATTTTTTACCATCTAAACTTTGTGCATATACTATTTTATTATCTGTATCTATTTTAGTTACTTCTGTTTCCATATATACTTTTGCACCTTTTGATTCTAATGTTGGTTTATCTGAATAAAATAAACCATCAGATGTACTTATTTGATTACCTATCCATAATGCCATTCCGCAACCCAAAAAACTAATATTACTATTTTTATCAAATACTGTAACTTCTATTCCTTTATAATTGTCAAGTATAGTGTTTATTGCAGCTGTTCCTGCATGATTTGCTCCTACTAAAACTACTTTCATATTTTCAACTCCCATTTCTTATGCTGATACCATTATATCATATTTTATGTATTTTTGGTAAATTAAATTGATAAAACATGTTTTTATTATCATATATTTTAATTTTTTTCATTTTTTTTCACTATATGTAACATTTCACAAAAAGGAGAGTAAACTCCCCCTATAATTTTAGTTAAATTCTTTTAAAAATTCCTTAAGTTCTCTACTACTAACATTAGTATTAGCAGCTACATTTTTCCATATTTTACTATACTTAGTTCCATAAAATAGTCCTAGTGTATGCATAGTTGTATGATATGGTTTACTACCTTTATTTTCTTCTACATATTTTATTAATTTTTCTATTATTTCAAATCTTGAAATATTATATTCATTAAGCAACATAGGGTTATCATAAGCTGCTCTCCCTATCATTACTCTATCAACATATTGTAAATGTTCATTTACTTCTTCTATGGTTTTTATCCCACCATTTATTTCTATATTAAGATTAGGTCTATCTTTTTTTAATTTATATACCATATCATAATCTAATGGTGGTATAGTCCTATTTTCATGTGGACTAAGCCCTTTTAATATTGCAATTCTAGCATGTACTGTAAAATCTTTTATACCTACACTTGATATTTCATCAACAAACTCTAATAATTCAGAATAGCTATTCATTAATCTATCATCTTTTAATATACCCTTACCATCTATACCTATTCTATGTTTAAGTGTTATTGGTTTATCAGTAACTTCTTTAATACTATTTATTATTTTTTTAAGTAACTTAATATCAGACATAAGATAAGCACCCATCATATTATCAGAAACCCTATTAGATGGACAACCTGCATTAATATTTATGCTATCATAGTTATATTTATTTGCTTTATTAATAGCAATTTGTGCTAATTTCTCATCGTGAGTTGCAATCTGTAATGCTATAGGATGTTCTATTTCATTAAAATCTAATAATTTATCTAAATCTCCATTAATTATTGCCTGTGCTGTTATCATTTCAGTATACAAATAAGAACTTTTATTAAACATTCTTAAAAAGTTTCTAAAATGTTTTGTAGTTCTATCAACCATAGGAGCTATACTAATTTTATTCATCATTTGCTTATTAACAATACCCCTCCTGTCATTAAAAATACTCCTATTAATTTAATGAAAGTAAATGATTTAACTTTCAAACCTACAAGACCAAAATGATCTAGTATAAGAGCTGTTATTATTTGAGATAATATTATTAAAACTGTTGCAGTTCCTGCACCTAAATGTGGAATTATTACTATTAATAATGTTACAAATATAAGTCCTAAAAAAGCACCCATAAAACACCATAAAGGTACTGTTTTTAAAGTTTCTATACTAGGTAATTTTATTCCTTTAATTAAAAAGTAAATCGCTATAACTACTGTCCCTGCTAAAAATGTCCAAAATGTTGCAACTTCTACCCCTAAAACTTTTCCTAATGCTGAATTTACAGGGCTTTGTACTGTAACCGCTATTCCTGCAACTAATGCTAATATCATATATATTAATTTACCTTCTATCATTATTGTTCTCCTTTAATTTTTTTCCAATATTCTTTTATTTTACTTTCATATTTATTATTCCCATAAACATATAGGTTTAAATATTTATTCATATAATTTTGCTTAACATAATTATTGTTATAATTATGAGGATATAAATATTTTGATGCTCCTTGCTTTGTTAAATGGAAAGGTATATCTTGTACACCATTATCGTATATTATTTGCATCGCCTTATTAACAGCATTATATGCAGTATTACTCTTAGGTGACGTCGCTAAATATATCGCACATTCGGCTAATATTATTCTAGCTTCAGGCATACCAATTTTTTCTACTGCATTCATAGCAGAAACTGCTAAATTAAGTGCAGTAGGATTAGCTAGACCTATATCTTCACTAGCAGATATTACTAATCTTCTAGCTATATACATTAAATCTTCTCCACCAACCAAAAGTGAACTAAGCCAATAAACAGCAGCGTCAGGATCACTCCCTCTTATACTTTTTATCATTGCTGATATTCTATCATACTTAGCACCTGTATCATATTCTTTTTTTATATTTATTCCATTTTTTACCGTCTCTAAGTCAGTTTTTGCTATTAATTCTAATATATTTAAAGCATATCTTGCATCACCTTGACTAATAGATAATATATATTTTAAAGCGTTCTTATCTATTTCTATATCATTTTTTTTAGCAACAGACAACACTATTTTTTCTATATCTTCATCACTTAATTTCTTAAATTCTAAAACTACACATCTAGAAATTATGGCTCTATTCAAGTTATAATAAGGGTTTTCAGTTGTAGACCCTATTAATATTAAATTACCATCTTCTAAATCTTGCAATAAAGAATCTTGTTGTGCCTTATTAAATCTATGTATTTCATCAAATAAAAGTATTGTTTTTTCACCAGTCATTTGATTATGTGCCTTTGCCCTATTAGAAGTTTCTTTTACATTAGCTACTCCTGAATTTATTGCATTTAAATATTCAAAATTATAGCCTAATTTTTTTGCTATTATCTTAGAAATAGTAGTTTTACCTGTCCCTGGTGGTCCAAATATTATTAAATTTACTAATTCTTTTTTATCTAACATTTTTTTTATTATTTTCATAGCCTCTTCTTGACCATAAAAATCATCTAAATCTATTGGTCTACTCTCAAATGCTAGTGGACGCTTAGATTTATTTTCATATATTCCTAATTGTTCCATATTATCTTCCATACAACTTAGTAATATGTGATATAGCATTAGCTAAATCATCATTTAAAACAAACTCACCTATTCTCCATTGCCAATTTCCAACTGCAACTCCTGGAGTATTTATTCTTGCATCTTCTCCGTAACATAAATAATCTTGTATAGGTATTATACACATATTAGATACACTTCTTTGAGCAAGTCTTATTAAATGCCAACATATATCATCATCGTTAACATCTAAATAATCTCTTATTTGAGCTCTTTCTACATCACTTAAATTATTATACCAACCCAATGTAGTATTATTATCATGAGTTCCAGTATAAACTACTGAATTTTTCTCATAATTATGTACTAAATATAGGTTATCAGGGTCATTATTAAATGCAAATTGTAATATTTTCATACCTGGTAAATCAAAATCATTTTTTAATTTAATAACTTCATCAGTAAGTACTCCTAAATCCTCTGCTATTAAATTTATATTAGGAAATTCTTCAAATATTTCTTTAAAAAGGTCTTCGCCAGGCCCTTTTATCCATTTACCATTTATAGCAGTTTTTTCTTCTGCTGGTATTTCCCAATAAGATTCAAACCCTCTAAAATGATCAAGTCTTATTATGTTATAAAGTTCTAAATTAGATTTTATTCTTAATTTCCACCATTCATATGAATTATTTTTCATTTCTTCCCAATTATATACTGGATTCCCCCATAATTGTCCTGTTGAACTGAAATAATCAGGTGGAACTCCTGTAACTTTATCAAATACAAATAAATTAGAATTTGACCATGCATCTGCTGAATCCGTAGATACAAATATTGGTATATCTCCTATTATTTCAATATTTTTACTATTTGCATATTTTTTTATTTTTGACCATTGTCTAAAAAATAGAAATTGCATAAATTTTTGTACATCAATATCGTGAGATAATAATTTACTATATTTATCAATAGCTTCTTCATTTCTAAATCTAATATCATCATCCCAATTATGCCAAGATGAACCTTTAAAGTGTTTTTTTATTGACATAAATAGCGAAAAATCATTTAACCAATATGAATGCTTAATTTTAAATTCTTCAAATTCAACATTTAACTTCTCTTTATTATTATATGCTTTTTCTAAAATCATATTTTTAGCATAATATAGTTTCCCATAATCTACTAAATAAGGGTTATCATTTTTTAAAATTTCTATATCTTCATAAGTTAATAATTGCTCATTAACCAATTCTTCAACATCTACTAAATACGGATTACCTGCAAATGCTGAAAAACATTGGTAAGGAGAATCATTAAACCCAGTAGGCCCTAATGGAAATATTTGCCATAGAGTTTGACCTGCTTTTTCTAAAAAATCTATAAATTCATATGCTTTTTTACCTAATGTCCCTATTGTATATTCCCCAGAAAAAGAACTAGGGTGCATTAATATACCTGCTTTTCTTTCTCTTTTATCTCTAATTCTTTCTAATAACTCATCCAATTTACTATTATCTTTTTCTTCAATAGTAATTTCAACCTTTTTCTTAAAATCACCTAATAAAGACTTCATAGTTTTTTCAAATAAATCATCAGTTTTTTGCTTTTTTATCATTTTTTCTCCTCTGTCATTGCAAGATATACCGCACCATATATACCTGCATCATTTCCTAATTTTGCTTGTTTTATTTTAAGATTTTCTAATATTGGAGGTAATGTATATGCTTTTAATTTTTCTTTTACTTTATCAAACAGAAAATCCCCTGCTAAGGCTACTCCTCCACCTACAACTATGACATCAGGATCTAAAATATTTAAAACATATGATAATCCTAATGCTAAATAATTGGCTTCATCATCAACTATATCAATAGCCATTGCATCGCCTGCTTTTGCTGCATCAAATACATCTTTGGCTTCTATAGGTCTTTTAGTATATATTTCATATAGGCTTGTTTTTTTATTTACTCTTAATCTTGATTCTGCTTCTCTTTCTATACCAGTTGCTGAAGCATATGCTTCAAAACATCCTCTTTGTCCACAACCACATAAAAGTCCATTTGGAACGATAGTTACATGCCCTAATTCTCCAGCTCCACCTATTTTACCAGAAATTATTTTGCCTGAATTAACTACACCTGCTCCTATACCTGTCCCTATTGCTACTCCAATTACATCTTTATAGCCTTTACCTGCTCCTACAAATACTTCTCCTAATGTTATTACATTAACATCATTATCTATATATACTGGTACTTCTAAAAGTTTTCTAAATTCATCTGCGACTTTTAATTCTTTTGGCCATGGAAAATTACTAAACATTTTAACTTTACTTTTTGCAATAACTGGACCTGGAACTCCTACTCCTACACAACTTAAATCTTTTATACTCAAATCTTTTTTTTCTAATTCTGATTTAAGAGTATCACATATTCTTTTTATAGTTTTTTCATAACCATATTCAGATGAAGTTTTAATGCTTGTTTTTAAAATTATATTAGCATTTTCATCTAAAACACCTATTTTAGTATTAGTTCCTCCTAAGTCAATTCCGCCATAATATTTCATTAATAAACCTCCAAATTTTATATATCTACTACTATACTTTTTAATTTTGTCATACTTAATATACTATGTTTTATACCTTGTACTCCCATTCCACTATCTTTTATTCCAAAGAAAGGAAAATTATCTGGTCCTCTTTGTGTTTTATTATTTATATGTACTGTACCTACTTCTAATTTTCTTGCTATATCAAATGCCATTTTAATGTTTTGTGTAAATACTGAACTTTGCAGACCATAATTAGACATATTTGCTATTTTTATAGCTTCTTCAACACTTGAAACTCTAATTATTGGAAGTACTGGACCAAAAGGTTCTTCAAAAGCTACTTCCATATCTAAACTTACATTATCTAATAAAGTTGGGTATATTATGTTCCCTTCTCTTTTATTACTTAATACTAATTTAGCACCTTTATCTATTGCATCTTTTATTAAATTTTCTACAAAATCTGCACTTTTACTATCTATTAACGGTGTTATATAAACACCTTCTTCCATAGGATTTCCTACTTTTAATTTAGTTACTTTTTCTTTTATTTTCTCTACTAATCTATCTGCAATTTTATCTATAACTAAAACTCTTTTTATAGCTGTACATCTTTGTCCTGAATAACTATATGCTCCTTTTACTATTTCGCTAGAAGCCTTTTCTAAATCAGCATCTTCTAATACTATGGCAGCATCTTTTCCACCTAATTCTAACATAAGACCTTTCATTTCTGACTTATTTGATATGCCTTTTCCTACATTAGTACTACCTGTAAAATTAATAAACTTAATTGATTTATGAGTTATTATATGATCTCCTATAACTCTACCATAACCTGTTACTATTTCTAGCACATTTTTAGGTAATGCTTTATTTAATATTTTCACCATTTCATTACATACAATAGAACCCTGTGTAGGTGGTTTAAATAGGACTACATTTCCCATAATTAATGCTGGTATTATTTTTGATATAGATAAATTTATAGGGTAATTAAATGGTGCAATACATAAGACCACTCCTAATGGTTCTCTATGTACTAAAGCCCTTTTATTAACTCCTAATCCTCTACCATCATATATTTCATCACTAATACGAAGTGCTTCTTCAATAGTATAATATATCATTTCTATACTTCTATCTATCTCAGACAACGCATCTTTATATGGTTTAGAGATTTCCATAGCCATTATTTTGGCTAATTTTTCTTTATCATTTTCTAATAAAACTGCACATTCTTTTAACATAGTTGCTCTTTTAATAATTTCTATATTTTTAAAATCCTCAAAAGATTTTTCTAAATCCATGATTATACTATCAATTTTTTGAGTATTCATAGCTTCTACATAACCTAAACTCTCCTTATTTACAGGAGAAAAAATTTCTATCTTTTCCATATAACTCCTACTTTAATTTATTTATCCACATTATTAATTCATCATATATTTTAAATTTATTTATTTCGTGTAAATTATCGTGTCTTCCGCCCTCATTTTTTATTAATTTAATATTTCTTATCTTATTATTTATTTTAACCATATATTTTTTTGCTTTTTCCTGATTTATACTATAATCTTCACTTCCAAAAATTATTAATACATTAGCATCTTCTCTAATTTTATTCAATGATTTCTTAACTTTTTTCATAAGTTTTAATTGTTCATAAAAATATATAGGTTTGGCATTAAATCCACAATTTATATCTTTCTCATATTTTTTCAATTCTTCTTTATCTCTAGTTAAATAAGCATATTTCCCTTCTTCTTTAAAATTTTTATTGTATAAAGTTCTATATGAATTTAAACTGCTTTCATTTAAATCAAATTGATCTTCTATCATTGTTTTTAATAACAATAAATTTATAGATATTGTCTTTTCAAAAGGTAGAGCTGATAAAATTAGATTTTTATAATCTTTTCTAATTGCCAAATCAGATACTATTAAACTACCTAAACCATGCCCAAATAAAATTAAATCATTATGGTTTAATTTATTAAATTTGAATAATAAAAAATTATCTATATTTTCAATTATTTTCTCTAAACCGCCTTCTCCAAAATCACTAACTTCTTTGGTTTGTAATTTACCATGTCCATTCAACTCCAAAACATATACATTAAAGCCTTTGTCATAGAAATATTTAGCAAAATGTTCGTATCTATCTATATGTTCAAATGCATCATGTATAAATACTATATTTTTACATTTTTTTTCAATATGTTCATAACTTAGATATGGGATATCATTAAAAAATTCAAAATCCATAAAAACTCCCTTCTTTCATAGTTTATATTATATCATAAAAAAATGCATTTTCAAACTGAAATAAAAATTTAAATTATGGAAAAATAACCTTTATTTATAATAATACTTATAGAAAATTATTATCCAGTATTTTTGCTAAACCAATTAGACTTTTTATAAAACACTAATTTAAATTGGGGCTGTTGCAAATAGGTAGTTTTTAAACTACTTATTGCAACTCTCTTTTTTTTTTTAGAAAAAAAAA
>NZ_LOQI01000013.1 GCF_001517915.1 Oceanivirga salmonicida
TAATATGGATAATAACTAATATCATTTAAAAATCTATTATAAGCATAATCATTCTTAAAATCATCTATTCTTTGAATAAATCTATACTTAATTTCTTTATTTGTATAAGGGTCTTTCATACTTATATCTATAAAAGTTGCAGCAAATCCTTTCTTTATATCTACTTTTATTTTTTTGGGGTCTATAATAAGACCCCTCTCTTTTTCAAGTCTACTTGTTAACTCAATAGCTTCTTCACTTATTTTTTCCTCTTTTATTTTTTTGGGTGAAAATATAACAAATCCCACTATAACAATAATTAATAAAATTATTAATCCCATAAGTGTTAAATCTCTTTTCATTTTCATAACCAATTCCATCTTTCTTTTTTACTAATTTTTCTTTTAATGTCATAGTTTGTCTCCTTTAAATTATTTTGGTTGACTTCTTACTATTCCATTTTCATCTAAATAGTCATCAAATTCAATTTCTAAATCTATTACTTCGCCATCTTTTAATTGATATACATTCTCCCCTATAATAAATCTTCCCTCATAATCTATTGGTATCGCATCCATATTATTTGATGCAACTCTTACATTATATAACAACATATATATTAAATACATTTCTTTATGAAAATAATCTTCACCAACAAAAAGTCTTGTATCATCTCCAAATATATACCATTTTATTTCATTTTTTATTATCTCATTACTTGAATATATATAATCAATATAATAATCAGGGAATTTAATTTTTAATTGTTTTTCTATTTTTCTTATTTCATCTATATAAAGCATATTAAACCTCACCCCAACCTTTAATATAGTTTATCTTTACCATTCCAAATTCTTTTTCTTTTAGAACTTCTCTTGAAAAATAATCTTCAATATTTTCTGCCCAACCAATTATATCTGTATCAACTTTATGCATTATCTTATATATTTCTTGCTCATTTTCTTCTGTAATTACTGTATATCCGTTATAATCAATTGGAATAAGTTTGGCTACATTTAAAAGATATTCTTCTATAAAATACGCTGCTTCTACAATGTCTTCTGGCATACCTTCAAACTTTGGCCAATTGTCTTTACTAGAATAAAGTGATAACCATTCTGCCCTAAATGCATTAGCATCTTCTAATGCCCTTATTAATTTCATCACATTATTTTCACTAAAATCATTCCATATTATTGGATTATTGCCTGTTCTATCTTTTTCATCATAATAAACTTGAAATTCTTTTAGTAATTTTTTGTATGGTGGTGGAAATTTAATATTATAGAATAATTCCACTTTTTTTATTTCTTCATCAGTTAAACCATCTAATAACTTAATATTATTTTTTATTAATTTTTCTTTTAATGTCATATAAATTCCTACTTTCAATATTAATTAATTATTCTAAAATCTTTTTCT
The DNA here is from genome assembly GCF_001517915.1 of Oceanivirga salmonicida. Classification (NCBI taxonomy): domain Bacteria; kingdom Fusobacteriati; phylum Fusobacteriota; class Fusobacteriia; order Fusobacteriales; family Leptotrichiaceae; genus Oceanivirga; species Oceanivirga salmonicida. The sequence continues at coordinate 1,402 of NZ_LOQI01000013.1, forward strand.
TTTTTTCTTTATATATACAGCTTTTAACATTTTTATTTCTCCTTTAATTTAATATTTTATAAAAATCTATAAAAAATGATGTGGAATATCTACTTCTATATCATATATATTATTAAAATTTATTTTTGCCATTACTCCCACTTCTTCATCTGCCTTAAAATAAAATTCAATTAATATATCTCCATTTTCTTCAAATGAATAATATATTGGTTTTACTAAGTCAATTATTTTTTCTTCTCCACTTAAATAATCTGTGAAATCATAGTATTCTGATAATAAGTCAAAATCTATCTCTATATAATCTTTTATTTTCTCTATTATTATATCAGAAATCATTTTTTCATTTGCTAGATATTTTCTATAACTTTCCCTTTGTATTTCTTCAATTCCTGTCTCTTCATCATCAGATATTAGAAATGATACTTCGCACTCTCTGTTAAATAATTTTATTTTATTTTTACTCCTCCATAAAGTTTCGTATTCTACTTCTCCAAATACTTCATCGTTATATTTTTTTATTTCTTTATTCTTATTCCTACTATAAAAATATTTTGCAATATCTACTTTCATATTATGTATATCATCAAAATCTATTTCTACTACTATTTCTTCATCTATATCTATATTAAAATCAAATTTAATTAATATAGACCCACTTTCTCTAAAAGTATACATTTTGGGTTTTATTAAATCAACTATTTTTTTATAACCACTTAAATAATCTCTAAAATCAGAATATTCTGAAAATAAGTCCAAATTTTTCTCTATACAATCTTTTATTTTTTCTAGCATTATATTAGAAATCTTTTTTTCATTTAATAAATATTTTCTATAACTTTCTCTTTGTATTTCTTTAATTCCTGCATAATCAAAATCAACTATTCTAAATGCTACTTCATAATCTCTATTAAATAACTTTATCTTATCATTTTTTCCCCAAACTATATTAAAAACTACTTCTCCAAATACCTCATCATTATATTTTTTCATTTCTTTCCACCCTTATTTATTTTAATTTTTATAAATAAAAATCTGTTACAGCATAATCTTAAAATAGCGATTTTTATATTTTATAAAAATTTATAGAAAAAATTCTGGAATATCTACTTCTATATCATATATATTGTTAAAATTTATTTTTGCCATTATTCCTTTTTCTACATACTCTTTATTCACTGTAAATTCAAAATCAATTAATATATCTCCATTTTCTTCAAATACATAATACATCGGTTTTACTAAATCAATTGTCTTTTCATTTCCATTTAAATAATTGGTTAAATCACAGTATTCAGATAAAAATTCAAAACTTTTTTTAATGTAATCTTCTATTTTCTCTATTATTATATCAGAAATTATTTTTTCATTTGCTAAATATTTTCTATAACTTTCCCTTTGTGTTTCTTTAATTTCTATATAATCATAATCAACTATGCTAAAGCTTACTTCATACTCTCTATTAAATAATTTCATTTTATCATTTTTTTCCCAATCTGTATTAAAAATTACTTCTCCAAATACTTCATCGTTATATTTTTTTATTTCTTTATTTTTATCTCTTGCATAAAAATATTTAGCAATATCTACTTTCATATTACATATATCATCAAATTCTATTTCTGCTACTATTTCCTCATCTATATCTATATTAAAATCAAATTCAATTAATATAGAACCATCTTCTCTAAAAGTATACCTTTTTGGTTTTATTAAATCTGCTATTTTTTTATAACCACTTAAATAATCGCTAAAAGTAGAGCATTCTGAAAATAAGTCCAAATTTTTCTCTATACAATCTTTTATTTTTTCTAGCATTATATCAGAAATCATTTTTTCATTTGTTAAATATTTTTTATAACTTTCCTTTTGCGTTTCTTTAATTGCTGTAGCTTCAAAATTAACTATTATAAATACTACTTCATAATCTCTATTAAATAACTTTATTTTTTCTTTTTTTCTCCAACTCATACCAAAAACTACTTCTCCAAATACTTCATCATTATATTCTTCCACTTTTTTTCTCCTTTTATAATTAACTAGCATAAATTATAAATAATATTTTTACTTCAATCTATATATTATTCTTAATTTTTATAGTATATTTATATCATGTTTTTAAAAAAATACAAACATTTTTTCTAATTAGTAATTTATTGGAAGCATAATTAGCATAATTTTAATTTATTTGAAAAAAATATATTTCCGAATTATAATTTAGTGTAAACAAAATGTAAAAGGAGGAAGAAATATGATTAATGCATATGGTGCAATAGCTGGTCTTTTATTAGCAATATTTTTAATAATCAAAAAATTTAATCCAGCATATTCTTTAATATTAGGTTCTTTAATTGGTGGATTACTAGGAGGTGCTAACTTAACAGAAACAGTAGACTTTATGATTATGGGTGCTAAAGGCATGATACCTGCTATACTTAGAATTATAACAGCAGGAGTTTTAGCAGGAGTTTTAATAGAAACAGGTTCTGCTGCTAAAATTGCCGATACTATAATAAAAACATTTGGTAAAGATAAGGCAATTCTTGCAATGATATTCTCAACTTTCATACTTACAGCAGTAGGAGTATTTATAGATATATCTGTAATTACAGTTGCTCCCATAGCTTTAGCAGTAGCAAAGAAATCTAATATAACTAAAACAGCCGTTTTAATTGCTATGATAGGTGGCGGAAAAGCAGGAAATATAATATCACCTAACCCTAATGCAATTGCTGCTGCCGAATCATTTAATTTACCATTAACCTCTGTTATGTTTGCAGGAATAATACCAGCAATAGCAGGTATAATAATTACAATAATTATAGCGAAATTTTTAATTAAAAAAGGAAGCTCTATAAATGATAGTGATATAGAAGAAATAACAATAGAATTACCCAATTTATTTTCAAGTATAATAGGTCCATTAGTTGCTATATTCCTATTAGCATTAAGACCAATAGCAGGAATAATAGTAGATCCATTAATAGCCCTTCCTACAGGTGGTGTTGTTGCTTGCATAGCAACAGGTAAATTTAAACATATCTCTGACTATTGCAAAGTAGGATTATCTAAAATGTCAGGAGTTGCCATTATATTAATAGGAACTGGAACAGTTGCAGGAATAATAGCAAATTCAAATATTAAAGTAATAATGACTGCAATATTAGATTCAACTGGAGCCCCAGCATTTTTACTAGCTCCTTTAGCAGGTATATTAATGTCAGCAGCAACTTCATCAACTACTTCAGGAACTGCAGTAGCAAGTCAAGTATTTGGTCCTACAATAATACAATTAGGTGTAGAACCCATAGCTGGAGCCGCTATGATACATTCTGGAGCAACAGTATTAGACCATTTACCACATGGAAGTTTTTTCCATGCAACAGGTGGAGCAGTTAATATGAATATTAGAGAAAGATTAACATTAATACCTTATGAATCATTAGTAGGTCTAACTATGACTATAGTTTCTACTATTATATTCGGGATTATAGGAGGTTAATACTGTGAAAATATTAATAGCACCAGATTCATTTAAGGAATCAATGAGTGCAAAAGAAGTTTGTGATATTATAGAAAAAGCAATATTAGATATAGATTGCAAAGCAGAAATAATAAAAGTTCCTATGGCTGATGGTGGAGAAGGAACAGTAGATTCACTTTGTGATAGTTTAAACGGTAAAATGATTTACTTAAATGTTAAAAATCCATTGGGTGAAATCATTAAGGCAAAATATGCTATTGCAAAAGATACAGCAATAATTGAAATGGCAAGTGCATCAGGACTAGAATTAATACCAAAAGATAAGAGAAACCCATATTATACTACTACTTATGGAACAGGTGAATTAATTTTAGATGCTATAAAAAATGGTGCAAAAAATATAATAATAGGAATAGGTGGTAGTGCTACAAATGATGCTGGTGTTGGTATGCTAATGGCTCTTGGTGCAAAAATATTAGATAAAAATGGTAATCCTATTAAACAAGGTGGTAAGTATCTAAGTGATATAGTTAGTATAGATATAAGCAATGTTCCTAAGGTAAATATAACAGTTGCTTGTGATGTAGATAATATTTTAACTGGTCCTAAAGGTTCTAGTCATGTATTTGGCAAACAAAAAGGAGCTAGTCCTGAAATGATAGAAGTTTTAGATAAAAATCTTAAACATTTTGCACATATAGTTAGAACTAACTTGAATAAAGAAATAGAATTTACTAATGGTAGTGGTGCTGCTGGCGGATTAGGTGCTGCCTTATTACTTATAGGTGCAAAACTTCAAAAAGGAATAGATATAGTTGTAGATATAAATAAATTAGAAGAAAAAATGAAAACTGTTGATTTAGTAATTACAGGAGAAGGTAAGATGGATAGTCAAACTAGATTTGGTAAAACTCCTTATGGAGTGGCAAAACTTGCCAAAAAATTAAATAAACCTGTTATTAGTTTTTCTGGAGGACTAGCAGCAGATAGTGAAATTTTAACTGAATATGGTTTTGATGCAATGTTTAGTATATTAAATAATGTAACAGATTTAGAAACTGCATTAAAAAATGGGAAAGAAAATCTTTATAATACAACTAAAAATGTGTTTAGATTATTAAATTTAAAGATTAAATAATTTATAATAATATAGATTTGTCTTTTTTAATTTTTTAAGATACAATAGTAGTATAATAAAATTGGGAGGTTTCATTTTTATGAAAAAGTTAAAATTATTATTATTAACAATATTAACAGTTAGTACTATTGCTGTTTCAAAAGGACCTAAAGTTCCTTATACTCATCAAGGATTTTATACAAATGAAGCAGTACAAAAAGCGGTACATTTTGTCTCAGTTGATGATATTAAAAAAAGTTTAGAAGGACAAGCTCCTATGACAGTAAGTTTTGATATTGATGATACTTTATTATTATCAAGTGGGTATTTCCACTATGGATTTACTTTTGGTAAAAATCATGGTTGGGGTTCAACTCCAAGAGAAGTATTAAATTCACAAGGTTTTTGGGATTATGTTTATGAACAAGAAGATAAAAATTCTATACCTAAAAAATCTGCAAAAGAACTTATTAAAATGCATTTAGAAAGAGGAGATAAAATAGTATTTATTACTGGTAGAACACCACATAGTAAAGCCAAAAATGGAATAGTTAATGGTACTGCTAAGGTGCTACAAATGTATTTTGAAATGCCTACCCCTGCACCTATATGGTATAGAGAAAATAAGGATTTAAGTGGATTTAAACATAAGAAAACTCTTTATATCAAAAAAGTCGGTTCAAAACTGCATTATGGAGATGATGACGATGATATTTTATCAGCAAGAGAAGCTGGTATACGTGGAATCAGAGTACAAAGATCTTATTCTTCAACTAATCCACAAAAATTAAATGGTGGTTATGGAGAAGAAGTTTTAATTAATTCAGCTTGGTAAAATTATATAATTATGAAAGGAGATATATATTATAGTTTACAACTAAAATATATTAAAAAGAAATGAAGAAAAAAATTATTATTAACTTATTGGTTTTAGCGGGAATAATGTCTTGTTCTAATACTTCTACTTTTATGACTGATAGTGTTACAACAATTTCTAAAGTGCAAGGAGTTGCACATAGATCTGCATTAGAAGGAAAAAAAGTTACAAATGTAGAAGGAGTTGTAACAGCATTATATAAAGATAAATATCATAATGGTTTCTATATTCAAAGTAGAAAAGATGATAAAAACCCTAGAACTTCTGAAGGTATATATGTAGAAAACAAAGCGAATTTTAATGTTGAAAAAGGAGATTTAGTAAAAGTAAGTGGTTTAGTTAAAGAAATACAATTTTCTAAACCTAATCCAAATGATTTAACTGTAACTTCAATATTTGCTGATGAAATTACACTTATCCAAAAAAATGTAGAAGTTAAACCTATTATATTTGATGCTTCTAAAATTCCTTTTAATATTCATACAGGAAATAAAGTAGATAAATTAGATATAACTAAAAATGCGTTAGATTATTATGAATCTTATGAATCTATGTTAGTTAAAGTAAAAGATGCTGTTGTTGTTGGAATAGCAGAAAAATATGGAGAAATAGCAGTAATTGCTGATAATGGTAAATACGCTACAAATAGAACTAATAATGGTGGTATTAGATATACATATGATAATGAGCAAACACAAAAATTAATAGTTATTGATAAATTTATAAAAATAACAAAAGATAATAAATTCATAGATCCTAATTTCACTCCTAATCCTGGTGATAAATTTGAAGGAGATTTAGAAGGAATTATAGGATTTGATTATTCGGATTATAAACTATATAACACTAAACAATTACCTAGATTAATAGATATGACTACAAAAGTAGATACTAATAAATTTGCATATGATAAAAATTCTTTAAGTGTAGTTTCATATAATATTGAAAACTTTACAATTGCTGATGGTTTAGATAGAGTTATTGAATTAGCAAAACAAGTTAATACTGTACTTAATAAAGCTGATATCATTACTTTAATAGAAGTTGGAGATGATGATGGTGGTAATAATGGTAAAACTGACGTTATAAGTGCTGATAAAACTCTAACTGCTATTGTAGAACAAATTAAAAAAGAAACTGGTTTAGAATATGGTTATTTAACTGTTAACCCAGAAGATGGAAAAGATGGTGGTTGGCCTGCTATGCATATAAGAAATGCTATACTATATAGAAAAGATAGAGTTTCTGTTCCATATATTAATGAAGGTCCATCTAATGTAGATACTGGAATAAAAAATGGTAAATTAGTATACAATCCAGGTAGATTAGGAACAGCTAATCCTAACTTCGCTGAAGTAAGAAAACCATTAGTTGCTCATCTAAAATTTGGAGAATATGATGTTTTTGTTGTGGCTAATCACTTAAAATCAAAAAGATCAGATGATAAATTAAATGGTTTAACAAGACCTGTTGTAAGAAGATCAGAAAATGTAAGAATACCAGAAGGTAAATACATAGGAGAATTCTTACAAGAATTATCTAAAAATTTCCCTGATGCTATAATAATGTCTATGGGAGATATGAATGATTTCGAATTTTCTCAAACATTAAAAGAAATGAAAACAGATTTAATGGTGAATACGGTAGAATTATTACCTGAAAATGAAAGACATACTTATGTTTATAAAGGAAATTCACAAGTATTAGATAGTTTATTAGTAAATAAAAAATATGAAAAAAATATTAATGTAGATATACTTAATATAAATTCAGAATTTACTAAATCACAAGGGTATTTCAGTGATCATGACCCTATATATATACAAATAAAATTAAAATAATATAATTAAGAATAATATTAAGATAAGGTGTTCTATCCTTTTTAGATGAACACCTTATTTTCTTTTTTTATTATTATTAACATTATTATTCCAAATATTAGTTCTATTAATATTTGTATTATTGTTACACCCGCTATATTAGCAGATACATAACCACCAGTTATTACCGCAAAATCCCAAAGTGCATGATAAATCATAAGTGGTATTAAATTTTTTAATTCTACATTTATACAAGCAAATGCTATTCCTATAAAAAATGTCATTATAACTTGTATAAGCATTTGTAAGAAGGTTATTCCACCAAAAAAATTTACTGAGTGTAATAATGCAAATGCTAAACTAGATATTAAAATTGCATTTACCTTACTTCTACTTTTTAAAAATGTTGTTAATACTATTCCTCTGTATATAAGTTCCTCTGAAAATCCGACAAATAATGTTGTTATAAATATTTTAAAAATTAATCCATAACTTTTATTTGTAAAATCCCCAGTTGCAAAAATCAAAATTAAAATTATAACTAAATTTATTGCCATTACCATAAATACCAGTAAAAATAACTTATTGGCAGATTTATTCCAATTATTAAGTGCATATCCTTTAAAATATTTAAAATACATTATGATAGAAAATATACTCATAACTATTTCAAAATATAATAAAATATTAACCATTTCAGGATTTTCATATGTTAAACCAAAAATACTATGTAATGTAAACATTCCACTTGCAATTATCATTGTATAAATTATTGCTGAAAAAATTGATATTTTTTCTTTTTTATTCATAAAAGCCTCCATATTTTTTTGATTAATGGTATCATATATTGTAAACTATTTCAATATATGGTATATTTAAAGAAAATGAAGGAGGAATTTATATGGCTTGTACTACTATTCTTGTTGGAAAAAATGCTAGTTATGACGGATCTACTTTGGTGGCTCGTAATGAAGATTCAGGAGCATCAGGGTTTATGCCAAAAAAAATGGTTGTTGTCAAAAAAAATGAAAACCCTAAAAAGTATATCTCTGTATTATCAAAGGTAGAAATAGATTTACCTGAAAAAAGTATGCATTATACTGCTACTCCTAATGCTATTAAAAAACAAGGTCTTTGGGCTTGTTGTGGTGTTAATGAACTTAATATTTCTATGAGTGCTACTGAAACTATAACAGCAAATGAAAGAGTTTTAGGTGCTGATCCATTAGTTAAAACTGGTATTGGAGAAGAAGATATGGTAACTATAACTCTACCATATATTAAATCTGCTCGTGAAGGAGTTATAAGACTTGGTGCTTTACTTGAAAAATATGGAACATACGAAATGAACGGTATAGCATTTCAAGATGAAAACGAAATATGGTGGCTAGAAACTATTGGTGGGCATCATTGGATGGCTAAACGTGTGCCTGATAATGAATATGTGGTTATGCCTAATCAATTAGGTATAGATAGTTTTGATTTAAAAGATGCTTTCGGTAAACAAAAAGAACATATGTGTTCTAGCGATTTAAAAGAATTTATAACTAAATATCATCTTGACCTTAGAAATAACGATGATGAAATATTTAATCCTAGACATGCCTTTGGAACTAATACAGATGCTGACCATGTATATAATACACCAAGAGCATGGGTAATACAAAGATACTTTAATCGTAATTGGAATTTATGGGATGGAACAGAAGCTGATTATAGACCAGATTCAGATGATATACCATGGAGTAGAGTTCCAGAAAAGAAAATAACTATTGAAGATATTAAATATGTATTATCTCATCATTTCCAAGGAACACCTTATGATCCTTACATAAAACGTGGAGATACTTCTTATAAAGGAGCATTTAGACCAATAGGAATTAATCGTAATAATGTTCTTGGATTAGTACAAATAAGACCATATATGCCTAAAGATATAAAAGCTATACAATGGATGGCTTTTGGTTCTAATGTATTTAATGCTATAGTTCCATTTTATGTAAATGTTGATGCTTTTCCAAAGTATTTCTCAAATACAACAGATAAAGTAACTACAAATAATTTTTATTGGACAAATAGAATAATAGCAGCATTAGCAGATGCAAACTTTAATGCTACTAGTTCTCATATAGAACGTTATCAAATTAAAGTTTTATCAATGGGAAATAATTTAGTTAATAAATATGATGCATTATGTGATAAGAAAAATTCTAAGAAAATTAGTGAAAAAGCAAATGAAGAAATTACAAAAATGGTACAAAAAGAAACAGAAGATTTATTAAATAAAGTACTACTTAGTGCAAGTTTAAATATGAAAAACGGATTTGCAAGATCTGATGCATAATTATATGAAAGGGTTATATGAAAAAACAAAGATTAGAAGCATTTAGTGATGGAGTTCTAGCGATTATTATTACTATAATGGTATTAGAATTTAAGGCTCCAAAAGGACATGATTTTAAAGATTTAGTAGAAGTTATGCCAATTTTTATAAGTTATGTCAGTAGTTTTTTCTTTATTTCAATTTATTGGATAAATCATCATAATTTATTGCAAGCTACAACTAAAGTAAATTCAAAAATTTTATGGTCTAACCTACACTTATTATTTTGGTTATCATTGATACCTTTTGCTACTTCATGGTTAGGAAGAAGAGAAATATACAATGCACCAGTAATTTTGTATTCAACAATATTATTTTTATCTAGAATAACTTATTCTAGATTAGCATATAATATAGCGAAAAATGAAGGAGAAAATTCACATTTATCAAAAGCGTTAAATAATAATAAAAAAGGAAGATTAATAACTTTTTTAAATTTTTTAGCGATAATAATTGCATTTTATAACCCTTTATTTACAAGCATATTTTTAATATTAGTAGCAATTAGTTGGATTATTCCTAATAAACAAATAGAAAAAGCATATCATTTAATGACAAATAAATAAAATTATAAAAAAATCTGAGTTCATTTATAACGAATTCAGATTTTTATTTTTATAATAATTTTTCTATATCATCACATATTTTTTCAGGTTCTGTATTAGGAGCAAATCTTTTAACTACATTTCCATTTTTATCTATTAAAAACTTAGTAAAATTCCATTTTATGCTACTTCCTAAAAGTCCACTTTTTTGTTCTTTTAAATATGTATAAAGTTTATGTTCATTTTCTCCATTAACTTCAATTTTTTCCATTATAGGAAAAGTTACACCAAAATTTAACTTACACTCACTAGCAACTTTATCTGCTGGGTCTGGTTCTTGTTCTCCAAATTGATTACAAGGGAAACCTAAGATTATAAAGCCATCTTTTCCATAAGTTTCATATAATTTTTGTAGACCTAAATATTGTTTAGTAAAACCACACTTACTTGCAACATTTACTATAAGTATAACCTTATCTTTATATTCACTTAACTTAATTTCCTCTCCATTTGATTTTTTTACTTCTATATCATATAACATTTTCATCACTCCTTTTCAATTATTGTAACATTAAAATACTTATTTTAACAAGTTTTTAATTCTCTATATTTAAAATTTTCCAAATATTTTCTTTAATTACATTTATATTTTATTCCTGTTCATTTCTCATTCTAAACCTTATTTTAAATTTACTACTTTTAATACTTGTATCATTAAGTCTTTAAAGTGCCATAAGTTGAGTTCTTGCAAGTTTTCTAAGTTCAATCATTCTATTTGATTGACTTATTCCTTTTTCTATTATAATCTTTTGCCTAGCATTTATTTTATCTCTTTATTTTCTAAAACAACAATTCACTTGATGGTCATTTACCATACCAATAGACTGCATATATGCATATATTATGGTTGAACCAACGAAACTCATTCCCCTTTTTTTCAAATCTTTTGAAATAAGGTCTGAAAGTTCTGTTTTTACTGGAACTTCTGATAATTTTCCAAACTTATTTTTTATTGGCTTATGACCAACAAATTCCCATATATATTTAGAAAAACTACCAAATTCTTTTTGAATTTCCATAAATACTCTAGCATTTTTTATTGTAGAATTTATCTTTAATTTATTTCTAACTATACCCTCATTTTGTATAAGTTCATTTATCTTATTTTCATCATATTTTGCTATCTTTTTATAATCAAAATTATCAAATGCTCGTCTATAATTTTCTCTTTTTTTTAAAATAGTTTCCCAAGAAAGACCTGCCTGAGCCCCTTCTAATATTAGCATTTCAAATAATATATCATCATCAAATTTGGGGACTCCCCATTCATTATCATGATACTTAACATAATCTAGATTATTTAATTTAACCCAATCACAACGCTTTTTATTTTCCATTTTCTTTTTCTATTTTAAGAAGTCTTTTCTTTACAGCAAGTCCTCCTCCATAGCCTCCTAGTTCTCCATTTGAATTAATAACTCTATGACAAGGGATTATAACAGAAATGGCATTTGCTCCATTTGCTCCTGCTACAGCCCTAACAGCCTTAGGATTATTAATCTTATTTGCTAAATCTAAATATGAAACAGTTTGACCATAAGGTATATTTATAAGTTCTGTCCATACTTGTTTTTGAAAATCTGTCCCTACTGTTAATAAAGGAATATTAAATTTTTTTCTTTTTCCTTCTAAATACTCATCAATTTGTTTTTTCGTTTTAATAATAAGTTTAGTCTCTTTTTCTACAAATTCTGCTTGTAATTCCTTTTTTATTCTATTATCAACTGTTGTTCTCATTCTACGCCAACGAAAATCTAAAAGACATAATTTATTTTCATAAGAACCTATTATAAGTTCTCCTATCTTTGTTTTATAATAAAAAACATTTATTTCATTCATTATTTTATCTCCATTTAATCTATTTCATATTTACCAATTGAATACAAATAATCTTTTAACATTTCAATTCCATCATCTTTTATAGATAAATATATACTTTTAGCATGACCACTTTCAGAGAAAAATCTTATTACAGTCTTAGTAAATACCCAATTTTGCTCTTTATAAATTTTAAAATAATTATATAAACTTAAATCAACAAAACTTTCATATTTAAAATCTATTAAAAGATTATCAACTATTTCAACATTATTAATTTCAAATGTTGCTAATCCCTCATTATAATTAGTAAGTCCTGTATCTTCGCTTTCTTTTAAAAATTTAACTGTTTTTCTACAATTTATGTATTTTCTGAAAAAACTACTAATAAATATAATAATCATTGCAAAAACTCTAATATCATAAATTAATCTATCAAAAATAATGTCAAGCCAATTTTGTCTTTCTAATGCATATTCATAAATATAACTGTCCCAATCTTTATATTGATTTTTAAGATTTTCTATATCTTCATTAAGTATTTTTTCTATCTTCCCCTTAACTTCAATAATATTCTTTTCACTTGCATTTTTTAAAACTGAAATTTTGTCTTTATCTCTTGAAAAAATTATAATTATTTCATTATTATCTGTTAATGCATGAACAATATGTTCATTGGTTTCATTTTCATATTCTTCTCCTACTGAAACAATATTAACACTACGATATCTTTCATTCGTTATATTGTTTGGAGTTAATTTTTCATATTCTACATTAAGGGCATCATAAAATAATCCTGCTGCTAACATTAATAATAATAGTACTAAAAACCTATATTTCCAAAGCCTTTTTTTCATTCTTTTTAATCTATTCACATGTACCTCCAAATATTTGTATTTTTCATCAATTTAACCTAAATAATCTATTAATATATCAAGTTCTCGTTTATTCATTTTAGGTAATTTTATTTTTATATTTTCGTTTTTAGAAAAACATTCTAATTCAAAATATGTTGTAATAAAACCATATGCTTTATGCTCTATAATTTTAAAACTACTGTATTTTTCTAAATTAATAACAGAACCCCACCTAAGCTCTATTAAGTAATCATCAACTATTTCAATATATTTACTAATTTTTAATGTTGTTTCTTTTGTATTATAATCACTTTCAAGTAAAAAGTTAATAGCTTTTTTACTTTTTCTAAAACTCATTATTTTTATTACAGACAATATTAAAAATATTAGTATTATATATGCCGAAAATGAATATCTCACCCACATACTCTCAATATGAAAAGAATAGTTATAAAATGGAGTGTCTTTATCTGCATATGATTTTTCTAAAAATTCAATACTTTTTTCAGAAAGATTTTTTAATTCTCCCTCAATAAGAATTTTATTAGTTTCGCTTGCCTTTTTTAAATTTACAAAATTCTCTTCATTCTTTGAAGTTACTAGAATTACTTCATTATTATCAGTTAAAGTATGTGCAAAATAGGTTTTAGAGTTTTCGTTGTATGATACTTCTCCTGTTAAAATAATATAGGCTTTACGCTTTACAGAATCTCTTGCATTATCCATATTTAAATTTTCATAATTTATAGATATAATTTTTAAAATAAACATTAATAATATTCCAAAAATAAAAAATGCGAATATATTTTCTTTCATTTGATTTTTTTTAATTTTTTCTACTCTCGTCATAATGCCCCCTAGTAAATTACTTCTACTTTTTCAGTAATTAACTTTAAATGCTCTGCCAATATCTTTATTTTTTCATCATTCATTCTTGATAATCCTATTTTTTTATTACCATTTTTAGAAAAGCAATCTAGCATTATATGTGTTGTAAAAAATAGAAATTTTCTTTTTTCAATTCTAAATTTATCATATAGGTTCAAATCAATAAATTGTCCCCATCTAAGTTCAAATAATATATTATCTACTATTTCAGTATATTTATTAAATTTTAATGTTGCTTCCTTTGTATTATATTCACTTTCTTTTAAAAATTGAAATACTTTTTTATTTTTTATAAATGCTATAATAAATACCAATGCCAAACCAGCAAAAAAGATAATTTCAAAAATTTTTCCTACTGAAATTCTATCCCATATATGCGTTGAATTTAAACTATATTCATAAATATAATTATCGCTATTAATATATATTTCTTTTAATTTTTTAATACTTGTGTCACGAAGTTTTAATAACTTACCTTTAAACTCAATTATATTATTTTCATTTGCATTTTTTAAATTCAAAAGTTCATTTTTGTTTTTTGAAGTGATTAAAATTATTTCATTATTGTCAGTTAATGTATGAATGAAATAAAAATTTTCATTAACTTTCACAACTTCATCTCCTATTTCAACAATATCAACACTTCTATAAGTACCAGTAATTGCATTATTTGGAGTTAATTTCTTATATGATATAAAAATACTTTCTGAAAGTAATAATACAGTTAATAAAATCATCATTATAATATATTTGATTTGATTTTTTCTAATCTTTCCTGTTCTTGTCATAATGCCCCCTATATAATAAATTTAAATTTTTTCTTATTGTATCATATATTATTGTTTTTTTAAATTATAAATGTTAATATTTAGTAGACAAACTTGAAAGGAAAAAATATATGAAAATAATAATATCTCCAAGTAAAACTAAAGATTTTAGTCCCAAACATAAATTTAATGACAATCTTTTCCCAGAAAAAACTTTAGAACTAAAAAAAATATTAGATAAATTATCAAACAAAGAATTATCTAAAATATTAAAATATACAGATATAGATAAGCTTGATTATTCAAAGAAAAATATGAATGCAGCCATATACACATATAACGGGCTAGTTTTCAAAAACATAGACATAGCCACCTTAGATGCGAACTTATCCAATCTTTACATACTGTCAGCCTATTACGGGCTTCTAAGAGCATATGATGGTATAAGTAACTACCGTTTAGATATGAACAATAACATAGTTAAGGGAAGTTATAAGAATATGTATGATTTTTGGTCTAATATATATGACTATTTCATAAATGAAGATTTTGTTATAAACCTTGCTTCAAAAGAATATGCTAAAATGATAAATCCCATAAATGTTATTAATATAGAATTTTGGACTTTAAAAAACGGAAAATTTAAACAATTATCAACTGCCTCAAAAATATTAAGAGGTAAATTTGCTAGATATATTTTAGAAAATAATATTACAAAATTAGATGATATAAAAAAAATCAATATTGATAACTACAAGTTTAGTCAATCTGATTCTGATAATAATAATTTTATATTTAAAGGAGAATAAGAAATGAGTAAAAAAATAATATTTTTAATACTTTTAGAAATAGCCTCCATTCCTTTACTTATATATCCAGGAGTTTTAATTATTTCAATTTCAGCATTAGATAGCTCAATAGACACAGATATATTATTAAAAATTTTTTATATTGCTTGTTTAGTGTACCCTATATCTTTATTTATAGGTTGGAGGGCTTATAGACGTAATAATTATTACTTAACATTGATACCGTATTTTAATCTGATATTTTGTGGTATTTTATTTTTTGTACTATTTCAATAAAAAAAGAAAGGAATAAACATGAAACTAGATAAAACAGAAGCATTAACTTTAAATATAATTTCTACTATATTATTAGTAATATATTTTTCATTATATATATTACTTAGATTAGTTGTCTCTGGATTTTACGATGAAAATACTCCTATTATAACAAAAATTTTAACGACAGGTCTATTTTTTTCAATTATATGTTACCCTATATCTGTATTTATTGCATGGTTAAACTTTTTTATTAAAAATTATTCTTTTGCATCACTACCATACTATAATATGTTTATTATATTTATACTATTACTAGTATTATAAAAATCAATGCCTAAAAAAGACATAATCATTTTTTAAAAATATATAATTAAATCATATTGTATTCTCTTAATATTTAAGTTATTATAACATTACAAAATGTAAATTTATCAAAAATATTAGGAGGGAAAAAAATGAAAAAAACATTATTAATTACAAGTTTTATAATTACAACTATGTCATTTGCTGGGTTTAACGTTAGATTAGGTGCCGAATATAATAATTCTAAATTAAACAATAATAAATCTCACGTTGTATTAGGTGGTGCTGAAATTGAATATTCAAAGTCAGTATTAGAAAAAGGTAAAGTTTCATTCGAAATAGCTGGTGGAGCAGATATTAAAGTTGGCTATGGTAAAGCAAGTCATTTAGATGATATTTTAACTGATAATACTGCCAATAAACTTTTAGCTTATAAAAATGCTACTGAAAAAGTAAGAACTACTGAAAAAAAATTACAAGAAGGTAGACAAGAATTAGAAGCAAATCCAAATAGTGATAATTTAAAAAGAAAAGTAGAAGAAGCAAAAAAATTCTTAGAAGATAGCAAAAAAGAAGAAAAAATAGCAAAAAAAGCATTCGAGGATGCTCACAAAGATGATACTAACTTAAAAGACAAAAAACTTCAAAAGAAAGCATCGGAAAATGTAATTAAATTCAATACTGTGCCATATATTTCACCACAAATAAAATATAGTATAAATCAAAATACAGATTTAAGATTTGGTCTTAAAGTAGGTGTTGGTTATGAAGGAACTTATTATTTAGGTAGAAAAGCAGATAATACAGTAGAAGCCTTTAATATAAAAGAAACAAATAATAATGGCAAACGTACTTATACAAAACAAAAAGGTATAACTAAAATTGGAAAATCATTAGAATCGTCAATTGTTGTACCTGCCAGTGCTGTAATTGGATTTGATTACAAACATATAACTACTAATTTAGAAGCCGGTGCAAAATATTTATATAACATAAATAGAAAAGAGCATCAAGTTGCTCCATTAGTATCACTTAATATAGGTTATTCATTTTAATTAATACAAAACACGCCTTCCGTTCAAAAAGGCGTGTTTTTTTTTACTAAATTAACAAAAATTTTATCTATATAATTCTTGTTGTATTTTATTAAAAATATAATCATACATTTTTTTATCATATGTAGGTTTTAATCTAGCAGCCGTTGTTTTTTCTGGCTTATAAATAGTTCCACCTAAAACATCAAGAATACCTAGTGATTCTGTTGTTCTTACTTGATCCGATATAAGCAATCTTAATTCAACTTTATTATCAGAAATTTTATTAAACACCGCTGAATAAACATATGTTTTATATGAATCAGAACCAAATATAACTTTTTCTGCATCATCAGACTTTCTTTCTTCTGTTGCACCTGTTATAATCCCATCAGTTTTATTCAAACTAGAAATAACAACTCCTGAATCTAAGAATACAGTTTTAGTTGCATTAAAAACTTTCTCATAACTTGAATTATAAGTTATTGTTGTAATTGCCCTTATTTCCTCTTTAGTAAGTTTAGGTACTGTAGCACAAGCCATCACCATAAACATCATTAAAAACATTGATAAAAATTTTTTCATAATCGTATTTTCCTTTCATTTTATTTATATTAACAAATTTTTCCACCATTTACACTTATTTCTTCATCTGCTATTACTTCTATACTTGCTATTATGGCTTTTAATATAGTTTCTTGGCTCATTGAAGGTATGTTTCTAGTATTTATTGCTTGTTCTGGTAAACAAGGTATGTGTATAAATCCATTTTTCTTATCTTTAAATTTAGTTTTTAAAATATGGCTAACCCCATATAAAACATGATTACATACGAAAGTTCCTGCACTCATTGACATTGAAGCAGGTATTCCTTTACTTTTAATATTTTCAATCATTTTCTTTACTGGTAATTCTACTATATAGGCATCAGGACCATCAACAAATATTTTACTATCTATAAACTGTTGTCCTAAATTATCAGGTATACGATAATCATCTAAATTTATTCCAACTTTCTCAACAGTTATATCATATCTCCCTGTTGCTTGTCCTATTGATAATACTATATCAGGATTATGCTCTATAATTGCTTTTTCAATTTTTTCTAATGATTTAAATCCTGCTGTTGGTATTTCTAGTGTTACTATATCATGTTCTCTAATTTTTTTAGGTAATAATTTTATAGTTTCTAATGCTGGATTAATTTTATCTTGACCAAAAGGGTCAAAACCTGTAACTAATATTTTCATAAATTCTCCTTTTCTCAAAATGCTAATAAATACATTAATATTATATGTGTAATTAATAAAGGTATTGCTAAAAATGTTTGCACTTTTATTACCTTATTGGTATCTTTAATTTCTAGTACAGCCGCTGAAACTATATTAAAGTTCGCAGCCATAGGTGTCATAAGAGTACCGCAGAATCCTGCTGTCATTCCTAATGCTCCCACTACTGGTATACTTGCTCCATGTGCTAATAAGAATGGTGCAGCAACTCCTGTTGTTATTACTGAAAATGCAGCAAATCCATTACCCATAATCATTGTAAATACTGCCATTGATAGGCAATATATCATTACAGCAATAAATAAGTTATTTTCTGGTATTATATTAGTAAATAGCTTAGATATTAATTCTCCTATACCTGCTATAGTAAATACCTTACCTAATCCTGTTAATAATTGTGGTAATAAACTAGAAGGTCCTACTTGCATTACAATTTTATTAGTATCTTCCATAACTTCATTTGGTTTAGGGTTAAATAGTATAACCGCTAAAATTATAGCAATTATAGATGAAATTCCTAATGCTACTGCTGGTGGAGCACTAACACCACCTATTTTAAGTTGTAAAATCAAAAATGATAATAGTCCTATTGCTAATGCTGGTATAAATATCTTATTTTTATGTTTTTCTGCCATTGCTTTTTTTAATTCAAAAGGCATTTCAGCAAAAGCTCCCATTTTTACA
Organism: Oceanivirga salmonicida; assembly: GCF_001517915.1. NCBI lineage: Bacteria > Fusobacteriati > Fusobacteriota > Fusobacteriia > Fusobacteriales > Leptotrichiaceae > Oceanivirga > Oceanivirga salmonicida. The sequence continues at coordinate 20,392 of NZ_LOQI01000013.1, forward strand.
TTTTTAGTAAGAGTTATAAGGGCTAACATAACTATTAATCCTCCTGTAAATGCAGGTGGTATATGTGCACCTAATATGAATAAAAGTCCTACTACAAGCCAGAACATAAAAGTTCCTATTCTTTTTTCTTTATTTTGTAATCCCCTTATAGATGCAGAAACTGCAACTAAACCACAAAGAGAATATATTATTTCTGTTATATAGAAAAATAACTCTTTCATATTATTTCACCCTACCTTTTAAATTTTTGTCATATAAATAAGTTTGTACTAATGCATATATAACTGTTATAACTGCAACTGGAATGCTCCAAACTGCAATATCTGTTATTGTTGTTGTATACCCTGATGCTTCCAATGTTTGTTGTATTAATAATACTCCACTTGCTCCAACAAATACATTTTGCCCAAAGAAATTTGCATAATTTTCAACTGCTGCAGCTAATGCTTTTAATTCTTCATCTTCATTTTCTTTTAATGTTTCATTTTTTTCTTTTTCAGCTGCGGCTAATGCCATAGGGTATATTAAGGGTCTAATAAATTGAACATGACCACCTATACGAAGCGATAATGCTGCTGCAATAGTTCTTAATATTGTGTATATACCTAAAACTTTTCCTGCTGTACCTTGTTTTATATTCATTATTAGTTTAGCACTTCTTTCTTTTAATCCGTGTCTTTCTAATATTGCTATAACTGGAAAAGTTAATAAGAAAATACTCATTAAACGAGTTTTAACAAATGAATCTCCCAATATTTCTAAAATTTGTATAATACTCATTTCTGCTAATAATCCAGTTACCAGTGCAGATAATACTATTACTGCTAATACGTCTAATCTAAAATAGAATCCTAAAACTATTATTACTATTCCTAGTAATTTAATTATTTCCATTTATATTCCCCCTAAATTTTTTATTAATATATTTTCATCAAATTTATTTTCTTCATATGTTTTAAGTATGGGTAAAAAATATTTATCTTCTGGTATTTCTTCTTTAGTCCATTTATTAGCCATTATATATACTAACGCTTTTCCTATTGAACAATCTATTTCTTTTTTCAAATAACTTAAAGGAACATCTTCATATTCATCTAAATTTTTTTCATCATTTTCACTTATTTCCCATATAACTACGGGAACATAATTTTTTTTGTCCGATTTTATTAAATCCAAATAAACACCTTCTCTTGTTCTTTTAAAAATAAGTTCATAACCATAAAGTTTTTCAGTTTTTATAAATTTAGATTCAGGGCATCTTATATTCATTTGCTCTATTACCATATTACTACCATATGCCAAATAATATCTCATAAACTATTCTTTCTCCTTTAAAATAATTTTACATTTTCTTTATTATTTCTATAAACTTATCAACTTCTTCTTCCTTAGTTCCCCATGAAGTTACAAATCTAACAATTTTTTCATCTCTATTTGGACAAAAATCAACTGTGAAAAGAACTTTTTTAGATAATTTTTTTATTTTTTCATCATTTAAGTATACAAAAATTTGATTAGTATATGTATCAGAAACTAACTCTATTCCTTTTTCTACAAGTGCTTTTTTCATTTTCATAGCCATTTTATTAGAATGTTCCCCTATTTTTAAATATAGATTATTTTTAAATAACTCTATGAATTGTATTCCTAATAATCTACCCTTTGCTAAAAGTCCACCCCTTTGTTTAGTATAAAACTTAAAGTTTTCTTTAATTTTATCATTAATTAAAATTACTGCTTCTCCGAAAAGTAAGCCACTTTTTGTTCCACCAAAATACATAGCATCACAATATTTTGCATAATCTTTAAGTTCTAAATCAGATTTTTCACATGCTATAGCAGAAGAAATTCTTGCTCCATCTAAAAATAGATATAAGTCATTTTCTCTACATACTTTACTAAGTTTTTCCAACTCTTTTTTAGTATAAATTCCACCAAGTTCTGTTGTGTTTGAAATAAAGACCAGTTTAGGTTTTACCATATGAAAACTTTCATGTTTTTTTAATTCAGTCTTTATATCTTCCACAGTTACCTTAAAATCTTTTCCTGGAACTTCTATAATTTTATGACCTGTTGCTTCAATTGCTCCTGTTTCATGTACTGATATATGACCTGTATTACAAGCAATAACAGCTTCATAAGGTTTTAAAATATGAGAAATTGTAATTAAATTAGTTTGTGTTCCACCAACTAAAAAATGAATATCTGCATTTTTACAATTCAATTTTTCTCTAATTATCTTTTTTGCCTTTATACAATATTTATCTTCACCGTAACCTAATGTATATTCATAATTTGTTTTAACTAGTGCATCTAAAACTTTTGGATGAGCTCCATCTCCATAATCATTTAAAAAGAACAACATTTTTATCCCTCCTTATCTCCTAATATATATTACCATTTTTTTCTATTTTTACAAATTTTTTTTATCCAAAAAATAACTGATTTTTTTTTCATTAATTTATTCTTTTAAATTCAATACTATTGTAATTTTTAACTGAAAAATAACTGATTTAGACTTATTGATTTCATTATAAATTATATATATAATCTACTAAAACGACAAAAATAAAGGAGAAACATGAAAAAGAATATACTTTTTTTATTACTTATTATTAGTTCTATCAGTAATGCTAAAATAACTAAAGGCAAAAATAGAACCCATGTACTTTTAAAATCTAATGTGGAAGTTGAAACTAAATTTAAAAAAAATAATAAACAATTTACCAAGTTAAAATACAGACCAATAGATTTTACTTTAACAACAAATAATGATAAATTAAAATTTAATTTTGTCCTACAAGGGAGCAGACAAAATATATTTAAACCTGATTTTGCAATTAGATATGATACTATAAAATTAAATAAATCACCTGAAGTTAAAATAATAAAAGAAAAGGATTTTTTTGGTGATGAAATAATTAGCGAAGAATATTATGGAAATAAATTTACTTATACAGATAAAAAAGATGAATTTACTACAGATCCTCGTTACTTACAAATTGCTCTTTCACAACATGTTGAAAAAGCATTATTTGATACTTTAAATAAAAATAATAATATACATGTCCATGATCATGACCACGGCGATCATTCTCATCATAATCATGACCATAGCCATGAACATAGTGATGACGATGATGATCACGATCACTTACATGAACATAATAGAGAACACCTTGATTTATTTACACCTAAATTAAAAAAGATAACAAAAGAAAGTAATGATGCCCAGTTAAAAACTAGTTTAGAATATTTTAATGGTTTTAACGGTTTTAAATGGACACAATATTTAACATCTTTCAAAGAAGAAGATAGAAAACACTTTGCTGGTGAAAGTATTATTGAAGGAAAAAATATAAATTTATTTAATGACAATATATCTTTATCATTTGTTCCTAGATTTTACTTTAATGCATATAAATTAAAACCTTTATTAACTGAATTAGATTTAGATTTAAGATACAAAAAAGATGAAAATACCACTCTAGGTATATATGCATATAATGGTTTACAATTACAAGCTATAAACGAAAAAGATAAATATAAAAATAAGGTAGAATTTTTTTATGACTATAATACTGAAAAACATAGACAACATAAATTTTATGAAATTTTAAATCATGAACACGATAAAGAAGACCAAATAAAAGTAAAATTAGGACTTACTCATGTAGGAGATTATGAAAAACACTTATTTACAGTGCCTGATTTGAAAAATAAGTATAAAAGAAAAGATGAAAAATTTACAACAGAATTAGAGTTGAAACTTAAAAAGACTAATATATTTACTGATAATTTAGTTTTAGAAAATAACTTAAATATTAAACATAATTATGAACAAACACAAGATAGTAAAAAAGTGTATATAAACTTTTTTGAATATAAATTTGAAAATGAAGAAGATAAATATTTAAAAAATGACCCCGACTTTTTAAGTGACAGTTCAAAAATCAAAGAATTTTTATACAAAAATGATGATGGTTTTGAATTGCATACTGTGTACGAAAAAAAAATAAATGATCCTTTATTGGGAAATGAAAGAACAATTAAGTACATGAAAATTATAAAATCTAAATTATTAGATGATAGTGGTTTAGAAAATGCAAAAACTACTATACACAATATAGAACTTGAAAATAAAACTAAGGCAAAATATAAATATAAAGGATTTAATTTTAATTTAAAAAATACTTTAAAAACTAAGTCATTAGTTGGTAAAAACAATACTTTAATAAACAATAAACTTGAAACTAGTGTAGATAGAGACTTATTTAAAAACTTTAATCTAAAACTTAAATTAAATAATGAATATAATACAATATTAAAAAATAATACATATAATCATCAAACAAATTTACTAGGTCTTGGATTTGACGCTAGCTATACTCATACTTTTGATGATCTTAGAGTAAAAACTGGTTTTGATTTTACTTTCTCTATTCAAAATAGAATTGCTAAAAAAGAATTTTTACTAGCAAGTAAACATCCAGATTTACTTGAAAAAACTTTGACTAGAGAAGAATACGAAGAAAAATTCCCAAATAGTAAATATGAAGACTACTTAGAAATCAAGGAATATACTAAAGAATTGGCTGATTCTTTAAGAAAACAACTTCAGGAAGAAAATAATAAATGGGTTTATGGGCATGAAATAGATTTAAAACCATATATAGAATTAAAAGCTAAAATAATTAAAGGGCTTTATTTAACAATTAAAGGAGAAGCAAATATACAATTTAAAAGAGATAATTTTTTAAGACTTTATAACGATTTTGTTCCAAAAGCAGATAAAACTACATATAGTGGAACTGACACTAAATTTACTTTAAATTTACAATATAGATACTAGAAAAATATAAATATTTAAAAAGCTGAATCAAATTCGATTCAGCTTTTATCTAATTTTAATATATTATTTTTCTATATATAAATAATTTACTTCCTTATAGCATTGACAAATTAACTGTATACTCAAATAAATCATTTCTCACATGAGATATAGTATATTCTACTACTTTATCTCTTTCATAAGCCGTTCTAATTATTTGCATTACTATATCATTTTTATCTATATGTAAATATTTTATATCTTCTGTATCAACTCCTATTACAGGCTTAAAAGTTTCTTTTGCCTTATTAAAAACAATATCATACTCTTTTTTAAATATCTCATACATTGGAGTTGTATTTAACTTATCACAATTAAAATTTTTAAATCTTGATTCTGGTATAAAGGTATTTTCCAACATAGCCGGTTCACCATCTATTAATCTTAATCTTTTAATATGATATAGTTTTGCTGTTTCTAAAATTCCAAATATTTCTGAAAATCTTATACCAGCATTAATAATTTCACAAAAAATCACTTTTGAAGTTGGAGTTTTTCCTAATGATAATATCATATTATGAAAACTATAAAAATTATTAAGATTTTGATTTATAGGATTTCTAGAAACAATATTCCCTTTACCTTGAACTTTATATATCAAGTTATCATTTTCTAATTTTTGAATTGCTTGCCTAATAGTTGTTCTACTAACATTAAAAATTTTCATTAGGTCTCTTTCAGAGGGAATAGGTTTTCCTATACTATATTTTTTACCTATTATATTCTTTCTTAATTTCTCATATATTTCATAATAAAGTGATACTGCCATTTTTTCTCCTAATTATTTTCCAACACAAAAACTTGAAAATATATGGTCTAATATATCTTCTGATGTTATTTCTCCCGTTATTTCTGACAAAGCATCTAATGCCTCTTTTAAATCAACAGAAATTAAATCTAATGGTAATCCTATTTCTATAGTATTAAATATATTTTCTATTGCTAATTTGGTTTTTTCTAAGGCTGTTTTATGACGAATATTAGTTAATATTTGTTTTTCACCCGTATCATTAACTTCATTTTCAGTTATATAGTTATATAGAACATTTTCCATATCATCTATACCTATGTTTTTCATGGCAGATATTTCTATAATATTCTCATTTTTTATGTAATCTAATTCTATTTTTCTTTCTAAATCTATTTTGTTTAATATATATATTACTTTTTTATCTTCATTTTTTATATATTCTACAATTTCTTTATCTTCTTTTGTAAAATTAGAAGAACTATCTAATATCATAAGAACTAAATCAGCCTTAGATATTATTTCTTTTGTCTTTTTTACTCCTATGCTTTCTACTATATCATCAGTTTTTCTTATACCTGCTGTATCAACTAATATTAATGGTATTCCTTTAATATTAATTGTTTCTTCTATACTATCTCTTGTAGTTCCTGCAACATTAGTTACTATCGCTCTTTCTTCTCTTAAAATAGAGTTAAGTAAAGTTGATTTCCCTACATTAGGTTTACCTACTATAGCTGTTTTTATACCATTTTTAATAAGTTTTCCCTTGTTATAGCTTTCTATAAGTTTAGTTGCCTTATTTTGCACCTGTCTTAAATCTTCTAATAAATTAGTAGGTACAGGATCATCAATACCTTCTTCTGGGTAATCTAAAACTACATTTACATGTGCCGTTATATCTAAAAGAGTTTTTTTAAAGTCATTTATCATTTCTTTTAAATCACCTCTTAAATTTTTTATAGATATGTCTAACGCTTTTTCAGATTTACCATCTATTAAATCTATTACTGCTTCAGCTTGCGACAAATCTATACGACCATTCATAAATGCTCTTTTAGTAAATTCTCCTTTTGGTGCAAGTACTGCTCCATTTTTTAAAATTAATTCTAACACTCTTTGGGTAATTAAATAACCCCCATGACAATTTATCTCAACTACATCTTCTGCCGTATATGACTTAGGTCCTTTCATACGAACTGCCATTACCTCATCTAGTACTTTACCATTATCATGGACATACCCATATCTTAACTTGTAATTTCCTATTTTAGTTCCTTTATATAGTTTAAATATTTTATCTAAAATTTCAAAAGATTTATCTCCTGAAATTCTAATTATTCCTATTCCACCTTCGCCCTTAGGGGTTGCAATGGCTGCAACTGTTTGGAATAAAATATTATTCATTTTCATTTCCTATATATTTTATTACTAAATATCTCTTTGGATCTACTCCATAACTTTCTGTTGATAATTCATTATACTTAGAAAGTTCTTCATGTATAACTCTTCTTTCTCTTGATGTCATAGGTGTTAATTTACAAGAAGCTTTAGTTTCTAACACTTTTTTAGCTTTTTTATTTGCTAAATTAAGTAATGAAACTTCTCTTTTTTCCCTATAATTATTTGCATCTAAAATAATTTTATTATGTCTAAATTCTTTTATAGAGTTTATTAAATATTCTAACGAATTTAAGGCAATTCCTTTTTCTCCTATTACATATTTAATATCTTTTCCTTTTAAATTAACAAAAAATTTATTAGAATTTCTTTCTATTTTGTCTATTTCAATATCAAGACTTATACTTTCTAATAATTTAGAAATTTTTTCTTTTATTAAATTTTCTATAACAAAATCTTCCTTAGAAACTTTAATCTCTTTTTCTTTTTTATTAGATTTAACTTTTTTTTCTTTAAAATTATTTTGTTTCTTTATCTCGTTAGTATTTTTAACTTCTTTTATATCATTTTTTTTAGATTTTAAATTAGCCAATTCATCTTTGCTAAGTATTATAATTTCATATTTTCCTTTAAAACTAAAAAACAAAAAAGAACTAGGTTTCTTTAATTCTTTTATTGTATATGTTTCATCTTTTTGTAAAACTATATTTTTCTTTATTAAATTTTCTAATTCTGTTTTATTTTTAGCTTTTAATATTATCTTATTCATTTTCTTCTCTCACTTTCGCTTGAATATATCTTTGCAATAATAATGTTATTAACATATTTAAAACATAATATAAATTAAGTCCTGATGGAAGTCTATAAAAGAAAAATGTCATAATTACTGGCATAGCAAGCAATGCTGTTTGCATAGTATTTTCTGCTCCTGCTGAATCTGAGTTTTTAGGCATCATTATTCTTTGTTGAACAAAACTTAATAATCCACCTAATAACGGCAATAAGTTAATATCAAATCCGCTAATAGTATATAGTCTATCAGGTTGTGCTAAATTAAACCATAAAAAACTTGCTGTTTTTGGTATAGCATTACTTGTAAATGTATGATAAAGCATAATAAAAATCGGTAACTGTATTAATAAAGGTAAACATCCACCTAATGGATTAATCCCTTTTTCTCTATATAATTTTGTTGTTTCTTCACTTAATTTTGCTCTATCACTTTTATATTTTTTATTAATTGCATCTATTTCTGGTTGATATTTTTTCATTTTAGCCATTGATTTTTCTTGCTTTACTGTCAATGGATAAAGTATTAATTTTATAATTATTGTTGTTGCTATTATTGCTAAACCATAATTTCCCAAAATTTCTGCTAAAAAACTTAATAATTTTAGTAATAAATTCTCTATAAACGGTATTCTTAAAAAATTCATGTTATCTCCTTTATTTTAATGGGTCATATCCTCCATAAGTGAAAGGATTACACCTCAGTATTCTTTTTGTACCTAAATATATACCTTTAAAAATACCATATTTTTCTATTGCCTGTTTCATATATTCTGAACAAGTCGGGTAATATTTACATCTTTTCCGTAAATATTTATTTGATATTTTCTGGTATATTTTTATTATTTTTATTAGTATTCTTTTCATTTTTTTTTAATCCCATTAATATATCTTTTTTTAATATATTGTAGTTTAAATTTTTAAAATCTTCTCCACAATTTTTTTTGGCAACTATGATATATGCATTATTACTATCAAAATTTTCTATATTATTTCTTACAATTTCTCTAAAAATTCTTCTTAATCTATTTCTTTTAACAGCATTTCCAACTTTTTTGCTAGTTACAAATCCGAATTTTTGAATTTTAATATTTTTTATAAAAATTATTGTGTATTTTGTATATATTTTACTTCCTCTTAAATATATTGGATCAAATTCTCTTTTATTTTTTAATGTTTCCATCTTTTTCCCGTTCAAAAAAATCGGTGCGATTGTTTGGACACCGATCTTAAGCTGATATTTTTGCTCTACCTTTATTTCTTCTTCTCTTTAAGACGTTACGTCCACTCTTAGTTTTCATTCTTTCTCTAAATCCGTGATCTTTTTTTCTTTTTCTATTATTTGGTTGAAATGTTCTCTTCATATCTTTTCCTTTCCTGCTTTTTTTTATATAATACACTATATAATAAACAAATCTGTTTCAAAAGTCAAGGTTATTATATCATTAAATACTATTTTTATCAACTAAATCGCCTTTACTTAAATTTAAAGCAAGTTTTTTTTCATGAAATTATTAGTATTTGTATATTATACCAAATTTTAATTAAATTTGATACTATAAAAATTTTTTATAAATGAAAATAAAAAAAGAAAATAGGGAGATAAAAAGAATATGTTCATTCTAAATTCCCCCTTTATTTCTACCAATTATAACCTAAACTTATTTTAGATTCAGTTTTCCATTTGTTAAAGAAGTCTTTTCCAATTTTTAAATTTGCTCCTAAAATAATGTTATTTTTAAATTTATTTTCAAAACCTAAACTTAAATCATAAGCAAGTTTTCCTACTTCAACTTTCTTACTAATTTTTTCATCATTACTTTGTTGTACAAATATTTCATTACCATATCTAGTTTTAAATACTGGCTCTATATTAAATGCAAATCCATTTACACTATATTTTAAATTAATTCCAGCATCTACAACGGCAAAAAATTTCGGAGTTAATATAGCGTCATCATCAAATTTAGTTTTAGGTGAATAAGAACCATAAACACCTATATGAGGACTTATTTCAAAGTTTGGTGTTATATCAATATTTCTTGCATATCTTAAATAAGTGTCTGCACTAAAATTAACTTTTTTAGAATTAGGTATAGTAAGACCACTTCTTACAAATCCCACTATATTATTTTTATCAATATTAGTAACAAAATTAATTCCTAATCCTAAATTGTGATTAGCACTTTTTTCATATTCTGCAAATGCTCCTATTTTAAATTGTTTATTAATATCATAATTAAATCCTAATTTAGTAATTGGACTTATATCATCTCTTCTAGAAATTCCTAATTCAACATATAGATTTTTATTAAAATTATTTATTATATCATTATCATGAAGTAAATATTCTTCAGAAAGTTTTACATATTTTTCTAAATCTATTTTTTGATTTAATGCTTCTAAGGCTTTGTCTAATTCTGCTCTAATTTCTTCTATATTTTTATGATTAACATAAGTTCCTTTTTCTTTATTTAATGTATCTGTAATCACTTCTTTTACTTTTTCATATTTTTTTAAATTAGATACTAATGGAGATTTCTTATTATTTTTTTCAATTTCACTATTTTTTAGCTTTTCATCTAATTTTTTCATTTCTTTATCTAAGGCAAGTGCTATTATTATTGCTGTATCATCTGCTTTTTTTAATTTTTCTACTAAAATTTCTTTTTGTTTATTATTTAGTTTTTCTAATTCTTTTATTTCTTTTTCTTCTTTTTCTCTATGATTTTCAAGACCCCATTCTATTGATTTTTTCTCTATTTCAGGTATAAATTCAGTTAAATCTTTTACCTTTATATCGCCATGGTCTTCATATGCAACAAATAAATGTCCATTTTTATATGCTAATGAACTATAACCATCTCCTAATGCTTCTCCTTCGCCTGGTCTAATATCTGCAATTCTAACTTTATGTGTAGGGTCTAGTGCATCTAAAACCCATAATGAAGTATTAGAACGAGTAAATGGTTTTCCTTTGTCATTATCACTTTGTGCTCCATCAACTTTTGATACTAATAGAACTTTTCTTCCATTAGGTAAAGTTACATATATACTAGACCCTTGTGCAGCAGCAGATTTTGAACCCCCAAAATTATGTACTGGGTCATATACTTTCCAAGTCTTTCCTAAATCTTCTGTATAATATGCCCATCTATTATTTTTACCGTGTTCTCCACGACCTGTCATTACTAATTTATTCCCAATTTGAAAAACCATGTTTTCTAATGATTGTTGATTTGGACCTATAATATTAGAACTTTCTGGCATTTGCCATGTTTTTCCATGATCTTTCGAATACATTATAGTTGCCCCTATTCCTTGATGTTGATGTGCTGTTTGTATAGGAAATACTAATGTTCCATCTTTTAATACTGTTCCAGTCCCTACTCCACCTAAAAAACCTACTATAGGGTCTCCGTTTTTAGTATTAGGTAAATATATATTAGCATTTTTATCTTTATCAAACTCTATGTGTTCTTCCCATGTTTTCCCGTGATCTTTACTCTTATGCACAACTGCTGACCAAATCTTTTTATCTCTATACTCTTTTCTATTTATATACCAGTTATGTATTCCTTCACTCCAAGAACCATGCATTGCATATATTTCTTCTTTTATTGGATCGTATAATAAAGTTGAATCCATATGTCTTCTTCTATCAGATTTACTTGTTTTTACTGACCAGGCAGTTTTTTTATCCCAATTAAATCCGCCATCAGATGATATGGCAACACCTGGATCTATTCTTGTTTTATCATCAAGACTGTTCCATCTTAGATCAAACATAACTACCATTTTATTATCATTAGTTATTATCATAGCGGGTATTCTTGAAAAACCTAATTTAACTGTTCCTGGAGCTTCTTCATTAGGACCTATTCCTGGCCATTTAGTTCCTCTATTTGTTAAATTATAGCCTTTTTTTAATTCAGGATTATATTTTATAGAATTGTCTGCGGCAAAAGATAATATTCCTCCGCTCGCTAAAATCACTGAAAACACTAAAAATTTTAAATTTTTCACTTGAAAATCTCCTTTCATTTTTTTTTATTAAAGTTAATATATATATACCATGATTTTCATTTTTTGCAATTTTTTTTCTTTTGTTTTTTTTAGAAATGAAAAAAAATTTAAACACTAATAAATGCAAAAAAAAATATTGACTAAAAAATAAAAAACAGTATAATTATATCGCCAATAAGTTAGATAAAAATATACAAATATAAAATTGAAAGAAGGAATTATTATGACAAAAGCAAAAGGAACACTATATTTAGTATTAATGTACATTTCATATGGAGTTTTTAGATTTTTAAATTTATTAGCATACGATACTACACACTTAGAAATTTTTAAATTTATACATGAATATCTTATAATTATTTGGATTATGTTTATCCCAATATTATATTCTAGTATAAGACATGTAGAGATATTTAAAACCAAAAATAAGATGAGTGTATTAAAATTTCTTTCTGTATTTTCGTTAATTATGCTTGTTAATGTTTATTTAGGAGACTTTACAAAAGTTATTATTAAACCTTTATCACCTACTAATATAAATCATAATATTAATTTTTTTATATTTCTTAGTTTAATAATGTTGCCAATAATAGAAGAGCTACTATTTAGGGGCTTACTATTAAACTCTCTTGAAAAATATGGTTATAAAGTAGCGATAGTTATTCAAGCATTTTTCTTTGCCTTTGTTCACATAGAAAATGTAGCAATTTTTGCTATGATAGTGATTGGAATAATTTTCGGTTATGTAGCATATGAATATTCTATAAAATATTCAATAATTATGCATTTTTTTATGAATTTAATAGTTACAAATCAAACTATATATTATTTATATATTCCCAAAACAGCTATAAATTCTTTTATTTATGAATCAATAATTTATTTAATAATTATATTTTATATAATAACCTTTATAATTAATTTCTTTATTTATATAGTGCGTTTATCTAAAATAGATTTAGAGAGTATAAAAAAATATTTGAAAAACTATAAAGTACTTAATATAATCATATTATTTGTATTCATTATCACAAGATTTTTAGTATAATTAAAGAAAAGAAAAAATATGGAATATAGTATAAAATATATATTATTTAAAAGTATAATTATGGGTATAGGCATAGGTTTAATTCATTATTTATTAGAGTATTTTCATATACTACCCAATGGTATTTTTCTCTTTGGAACATATGCAATTGTTGCATTTACAATATCTACAATTTAGATAGGATAAAAAAATTGACTAAAAAATAAAAAGATAGTATAATATTATTACAAAACATTTTTGAAAAAAAGATTTTGAACATAAAATGGTAAAAATAGGGTGGCTCCCTATTTTTTTTTATAAAAATTATGATATAATAATTTTGCCATTTTATTATCTCCGAAAGGAGACCAACTATGATT
>NZ_LOQI01000014.1 GCF_001517915.1 Oceanivirga salmonicida
TTATGTTTTTAGAAGATGAAGTATTTGATTTAGAAGAAATATCAGAAGTAGAAGTAGCTTCAATTAATTTTAACGAAAAGAAAGCAAAAGAAAAGAAAGAAAAATATATTCCACCGAAAGACCACCCTTGGAGAAAGATTTTTTACAAAATATTTTTAGAATTAAGAAAGCAAAAATAACTAGAAATGAGCCACAAAAAGTGGCTCAAAGCTGTGATTTTAAAAAATGGCTCAAATGATATGGAGTTTTACAATTAATTAAGCAAAAAAAGATACAAAGCTTATAGACAATTTTCATGATCATGGTATAATATAGAAAAGTTTTTTAGGAGAAATATGTATATTCAAGAATTAGATAAAAATAATAAATATGAATTGGAACAGTTAAAATCATTTTTAAATACTTTAGATTTAGATTATGATATTTTTTGCGATTACACAATTTCATTACTTAATGATGATTATAAAATTATAGCTACAGTTTCGAAAGAGAAAAATATTATAAAATGTTTTGGTGTTGCTAAAGAATATCAAGGAGAAGGCTATGCCAATAAATTATTGACTATAATACATAATAAAATATTAGATGAAAATTATGATTATAAAATGGTTTTTACAAAATATGATAATAAACTTATATTTGAATCTATGGGATATACAAAAGTAGCTTTTACTGATGAAGTAATACTTTTAGAAAATGGAAAAGAAAATATAGAACAATTTTTAGATAATGTTATAATAGAAAATAAAATTGATATTAGTAAAGATAGTGCTATGATAGTAATGAATTGCAATCCTTTTACTAATGGACATAGATATTTAATAGAAAATGCTAGTAAAGAATATAAGCAAGTTATAGTATTTGTATTAGAAGAAGATAAGTCTGAATTTCCATTTGAAATAAGGATTAAATTAGTTAAAGAAGGTGTTAAGGATTTAAAAAATGTTATAGTTATTCCTTCAGGAAGATATATAATATCATCTGCAACATTTCCTAGTTATTTCATAAAAGAAAAAACTAAATTATTAAAAGAATATATTAAATTAGATTCAGAAATTATTATATCTAAATTTTGTAAAAAACTAAATATAATTTGTAGATATTTAGGAAGTGAAGAATTATGTTCCGTTACGTCTAAATATAATGAGTATATAAAAGAGATTTTTCCTAAAAATGGGATTGAAGTAAAAATAATTCCAAGGAAAAAAATCAATGAAACGATTATTTCTGCTTCTTTAGTAAGAAAATTAATAAATGAAAATAAGATAGAAGAGTTAAGAGAATTAGTTCCTAAGACAACATTTGACTATATAAAAAAGGAGAGTTAATGACTTTAGAAAAATTTTTACAAGATAAGGAAAATAGAATTATATATCAATCTAAACTTATGAAAAAATATAATAAAACTCTTTTTACTTTAAAATGTAATTTTCCTGGTGAAGAAAAAAATACTATTTTATCAAATAATATAGTTTTATTTTTTCATAAAGAAATAATGGAAACTTTAGGAAAAGAAATAATATATAGTGAAAAATATGTGAATTTAGAAGGAATAACCTATATTTATATATCTAATTTAGAAAAAAAAGAATTAAAAAATATAGCTGTTAGTTTAGAATCTGAGCATGAAATAGGTAGATTGGTAGATATTGATGTCTATGAAACTAGTATTAAGTCTATATCTAGAAAAGATTTAAATTTAGAAGCAAGAAAATGTTATGTTTGTTCAGAAATAGCAAAATATTGTTCCCGAAGTAAAAAACATAAATTAGAAGAATTAATTGAGCATATTGAGAATAAATTTACTAATTTTTTTGCAAGATATGTGAGTAAAAAAGCATTAAAGGCAACTATATATGAATTAGTAACTTACCCCTCTTATGGGCTAGTGTCGCATGTAAATCAAGGCTCTCACAAAGATATGAATGTATATACTTTTATAGAAAGTAGTTTTGTTATAGAAGAAGCATTTTATCAAGTTGCAAAATTATCGTATTCAAGTTTAGATATTGATAAATGTTTTTTTAGAGCAAGGCAGATAGGTAAAAACATAGAGAGAAAAATGTTTTCTGTTACTAAAGGTATTAATACTCATAAAGGTTTAATTTTTCTTATGTTAATAGTTATAATAGCAATATCAAAAAGTTATTATTATTCTAAAGGAATAGATAGTTTAGAAGAGTATATAAAGATAATTTCTAAAGATATTTTAAATGATTTTAGAAATTTAGAAAAAAAAGAAAAATTAACAAATGGAGAAAAAATATATTTAAAACATGGCATAACAGGAGTTAGAGGAGAAGTATATAAGGGTTTATCTAGTTTATTTAGAATATTTATACCATATTATAAAAAACAGTTAAAAAAATATGATAAAAATAAAGCCAATTATTTAACCTTAATATACTTAATGTCAATAATTGATGACACTACTATAATAAACAGGCACAGTATGGAAATGTTGAATTTAGTAAAGAAAAAATCAAAAAATCTCCTAGAAACAGAAGATTATTTTTTATTACATGAATTTGAAAAAGAGTGTATAAATAAAAATATTAGTCCGGGAGGCTCTGCAGACTTATTAGCAATAATTATTTTTATAGAATCAATGTATTAATTAATAAATTAAATAAATAGAAAGAAAGGAGCTAAATAATATGAAAAAATTTTCAGATTTAGTAGACAGTCAAAAACGTAGTTGGGGAGGACTTAATTATAAAATATTTTTAGCTATGCTTGCAATAGTATTAATTATAGTTTATGTTCCATTTGGTGGAGAAAAATTAGGATTATTAAGACCTAACTTTATTAGTATATTTGTAATATTAGCAGTATTTGGTATATTCTTTGGTGAAATAGGAGATAGAATACCTATTTTCAAAGAATATGTAGGTGGGGGTACTATTTTAGTATTCTTAGCAGCAGCAGTAGTTGGAACATATAAATTGGTACCAGAAGAATTATTAAAACATATAAAAGTTTTTTATAATAAACAACCTGTTAATTTTTTAGAAATATTTATACCAGTATTAATTTTTGGTTCAATATTATCAGTAAAAAGAAATACATTAATTAAATCAATAGTTGGTTATATACCTTTAATTTTAATTGGAGTATTAGGAGCTTCTTTAGGTGGAATAATAGTAGGATTATTGTTTGGAAAACAACCGATAGATATATTATTAAATTATGTATTACCTATAATGGGTGGTGGAACTGGAGCTGGAGCTATTCCTATGTCTGAAATGTGGGCAGCAAAAACGGGGAGACCAGCTGGAGATTGGTTTGCATTTGCAATTTCTATACTTACCATAGCTAATATTATAGCAATAATATTAGGAGCATTACTAAAAAAATTAGGAGATATTAGAAGTGATTTAACTGGTAATGGTCAATTAGTAATTGAAGAAAAAAATCAAGAAGTTAAATCTGATGTTGAAGTTAAAGGAGAAATAGTTGACGTAGCAGTATCTTTATTTTTAACTGGAATATTAGCAATGGCAGGGCATGCATTAGCTGAATTATGGTCAACTCTTAATATAGGGTTTGATATACATAGATTGGCATTTTTAGTAATATTAGTAATATTATTAAATGTATTTAATTTAGTTCCACCAAAATTAAAATCAGGAGCTAAAATATTACAAACATTTTTCTCAAAACATACTATATGGATACTTATGGCAGCGGTTGGTTTCGGGACAGACGTTCAAGAAATAATAAAAGCACTTACATTGTCTAATTTATTAATATCAATAGGTATAGTGTTTGGAGCTGTTTTAGCAATAATGTTATTAGCTAGAAAAATGAAGTTCTATCCTGTAGAAGCGGCTATAACAGCAGGATTATGTATGGCAAATAGAGGAGGTTCAGGAGATATAGCGGTATTAGGAGCTGCTGATAGAATGGAATTAATTTCATTTGCACAAATTTCATCAAGAATTGGTGGAGCAATGATGTTAATTTTAGGATCAGTTTTATTTGGTATATTTGCATAATAATTAGAAAGGGAATTAATTGAAAGTTAAAATAACGGAAACTGTATTAAGAGATGGACAACAGTCATTAATAGCAACTAGATTAACAACGTCAGATATGTTAGAAATATTAGAATCTATGGATAAAATAGGCTACCATGCTTTAGAAGTTTGGGGAGGGGCTACATACGATTCTTGCATTAGATATTTAGGTGAAGATCCTTGGGAACGTCTAAGAGAAATAAAAAAAAGAGTTAAGAATACTAAATTACAAATGCTTTTAAGAGGCCAAAATTTATTGGGGTATAGACATTATTCTGATGATATAGTTGATAAATTTATAAAAAAAGCAGTAGAAAATGGAATTGATATTATAAGAATTTTTGATGCTTTAAATGATGTTAGAAATATAAAAAAAGCATGTGAAAGTACAAAGAAGTACGGTGCACATGCTCAGTTAGCAATTTGTTATACAATAAGTCCTGTTCATACTATAGAATATTATAAAAATTTAGCTAAAGAAATGCAGGATATGGGGGCTGATTCTATAGTTATAAAAGATATGTCTGGAATATTATTACCATATGTAGCATTTGAATTAGTTACAGAATTGAAAAAAGTATTAAATATACCTTTAGAAATTCATGCTCATTCAACTGCAGGTATGGCATATATGACTAACTTAAAATGTATAGAAGCAGGAATAGATATAGTTGACACAGCTATATCTCCATTTTCTGGTGGAACATCTCAAATAGCTACAGAATCATTAATTATGACCTTAAAAGGAACAGAGTATGATACAAATTTAGATTTAGATAAATTAAAAGAGATATCAGAATATTTTAAAGCTGTAAGAAAAACTTATATAGAGACAAATGTTTTAAATTTACAGGCTTTATTTACAGAACCTAATATAGTTAAATATCAATTACCTGGTGGTATGTTATCAAATATGCTATCACAATTGAAAGCACAAAATGCTGAACATAGATATGAAGATGTATTAAAAGAAATAGAAAGAGTTAGAAAAGATTTAGGATACCCACCTTTGGTTACTCCACTTAGTCAAATGGTAGGAACTCAGGCAGTATTCAATGTTTTAACAGGAATAAGATATAAGGTAATACCAAAAGAAATTAAAGATTATGTAAGAGGTCTTTATGGAAAAACTCCTGTGAAAATATCAGAAGATATTCAAAAACTTATAATAGGTGATGAAGAAGTTTATGATGGAAGACCGGCAGATTTAATAACTGAAAAATTTGAAGATATAAAAGAGGAAATATCTATTTTAGCTAAAAGTGATGAAGATGTATTAACTTATGCTTTATTTCCACAAATTGCTAAAGATTTTTTGAAAAAGAAATATGAAAAAAAAGAAGATAAAATAATTAAAAATATAAATGTAATATTTTAGAAAGGGAGTTATATGAAAAGTATAATATATGGATCAAATCATGTAGGAATTATAGATTCAATATATGTAACTATAGTGAGTATAATTTTAGTTTTTTCAATATTAATATTAATTTCATTGATACTTTATCTTTTTAAATATATACCAAAGGAAAAAGTAGAAAATAAAGTTATAAAAAATGTAAAAAAAGATTTTGAAAGTGATAAAAAATTTTCTATAGAGGATATAAAAAGTGAAATTGAATTAGTAGCATTACTTGTTGCAGTTATAGAACAATCTAATGATATGGATAATTCTAATATTAAAATACGATCAATAAGAGAAATCAACTAGATAAAGGAGGCCTAGATGATAAAAGTATATAAAATAAAAATAGCGGATAAAACCTATGAAGTTGAAGTTGAGTCTATAACTGAAAAAGAAGGAAATATAGAAACTTCTAAAAAAGATATGAAAAAATCATTAGATACAAGCGATGCAAAAATAATGGTTGAAGCTCCTATGCAAGGGGTGGTTTTAGATATATTAGTTAATAATGGAACTAAAGTAAATAAAGGCGATACTTTAATAATTTTAGAGGCTATGAAAATGGAAAATCAAATAGTTGCACCTGAAGATGGAGTTGTAAGCAATATAGTAATTTCTAAAGGTGATACAGTAGATTTAGGAAAAGTAATGTTAACTTTATCTTAAAGAGAGGAGAAATTATGGAATTATTAACGACTCTTTACTTGACTACGGGATTAGCAATTATTAGTTATGGACAAATCATAATGATTTTTATAGCTTTATTCTTAATGTATTTAGCCATAAAAAAACAATATGAGCCATATTTATTATTACCAATTTCTTTTGGTATGTTACTGGCTAATTTACCAGGTATACCTAATGAAGGTTTAATGGATAAAGGAGGATTACTATATTATCTTTACCAAGGGGTTAAATTAGGAATATATCCACCTATGATATTTTTAGCAATAGGATCTATAACAGATTTTGGACCATTAATAGCCAATCCAAAAAGTTTATTATTAGGTGCAGCGGCACAATTTGGAATATTTGCTTCATTTATAGGATCAATATTATTAAGTTTATCTGGAAGAGAAGCAGCGGCTATAGGAATAATAGGGGGTGCTGATGGGCCAACAGCTATATATTTAACTTCAAAATTAGCACCACATTTATTAGGGCCAATAGCAGTAGCAGCATATTCATATATGGCTTTAGTACCTGTTATACAGCCTCCAATAATTAGATTCTTAACAACAGAAGAAGAAAGAAAAATAAAAATGGTACAATTAAGGGAAGTAAGCAAAAAAGAAAAAATTTTATTTCCTATAGTTGTTTCAATAATAACAATATTATTAATTCCTTCATCAGCACCATTATTAGGAATGCTTATGTTAGGTAATTTATTAAAAGAATCAGGTGTAGTTCCTAATTTAGTGGAACATGCTAAAGGAGCAATGTTATATATTATAACAATATGTTTAGGAGTAACTGTAGGAGCAACAACTAATGCAGAAACCTTTTTAAATATTTCAACTATAAAGATAATAGCACTAGGATTATTTGCTTTTTCTTTTGGAACAGCAAGTGGAGTTTTATTTGGAAAATTAATGTGTAAATTAAGTAAAGGTAAAATAAATCCTATGATAGGAGCTGCTGGAGTTTCTGCTGTACCAATGGCAGCAAGAGTAGTTCAAAAAATTGGACAAGAAGAAAATCCAAGTAATTTTTTACTTATGCATGCTATGGGACCAAATGTTGCAGGTGTTATAGGATCTGCGGTTGCAGCTGGAATATTACTAATAATATTTAAATAATTTAGGAAAGAGGAAAACATGGAATTGAAAATAAAAGCATATGCAGGAACTTTAGAATCAAGTGATATCTATATTATTGCTGAACCTAATAATGTTAAAGAAATAGAAATAGATTTAAAAAGTTCAGTATTTGATCAATTTAGCGAAAAAATAAAAGAAGTTGTTTTAGACGTATTAAAAGAAATGGAAGTAGATTCAGCTAAATTAACTATAGATGATAGAGGGGCTTTAGATGCAGTAATAAAAGCTAGAATGCAAGCTGTTATTATGAGATCAGCACAATGTAAAAAATTCAAATGGAACTAATAAGGAGAAAAATATGAAATTAAGAAGATCAATGTTATTTGTTCCAGGAGATAAACCAGGAACTATAAGAGATGCGTATATATATAGACCAGATTCAGTAATGTTTGATTTAGAGGATGCAATAGCAATTACTGAAAAAGATTCTGCGAGATTTTTATTATATAATATGGTAAAAGAATTAAAACCTTTATATGAAGAATATGGAGTGGAAACAGTAGTAAGAATAAATAGTTTAGATACTGAATTTGGTGTAGAAGATTTAGAAGCAATGGTAAGAGCAGGTATAGATGCAATTAGAATACCTAAAACAGATACAGCACAAGATGTAATAGAAGTTGAAAAACACATTGAAAGAATAGAAAAAGAAGCAGGTATAGAAGTAGGAAAAACTAAGATAGTTGTAGCAATTGAAAGTCCACTAGGGGCTTTAAATGCACTTGAAATAGCAAGATCATCAAAAAGATTAATAGGTTTAGCCATAGGTGGAGAGGATTATGTAACTAATCTAAAAACTACTAAGTCAGAAGATGGTGTTGAATTATTCATGGGAAGAGCAATGGTAGTTATGGCAGCAAGATCTGCTGGTATAGATGCTTTTGATTCTGTTTATTCAAATATAAAAAATGATGAAGGATTTATAAAAGAAGCAACTATGATTAAACAAATGGGATTCTCAGGAAAATCATTAATACATCCAAAACAAATAGAATTGTTACATAAAGTATATACACCAAATGAAAAAGATTTACAAAAATCTATAAGAATAATAAAAGCGACTAAAAAAGCGTTAGCTGAAGGTAAAGGTGTAATTACAGTAGATGGAAGAATGGTTGATAAACCTATAATAGAAAGAGCCCAAAATGTTATAGCTCTTGCTAAGACTGCAGGAATTTATAAGGAGGATGATGAGAAATGAAGTTTAATAAAAATGCTGTCGGAAGAGAAATTCCTGAATATTTAGAAGGTATAGGAGAGTTAGTTCCATTTAAGGGTATAAATAGTATAAAGCCATCAACAAGAAAAGCTGGTGCAAAACTTAGAATGAAAGAAAATTCAGAAAATAAACTAGTTAATAGTCTTGAAGAAGCAATAAAAAAATCAGGTTTAAAAGATGGTATGACTATATCTTTTCATCATCATATGAGAAATGGAGACACTTTAGTTAATAGAGTTTTAGATATAATATCTGATATGGGTATAAAAGACTTAACATTAGCTCCAAGTTCTTTGGGAACTCCTCATGGTGAAGTAATAAAACATATAAAAAGTGGTGTAGTAACAGGAATACAATCAAGTGGTTTGCGTGCTCCATTAGGTGATGAAATTAGTAAAGGTATATTGAAAAAACCTGTAATTATTAGAAGCCATGGTGGAAGAGCTAGAGCAATAGAAGATGGTGAATTACATATAGACGTTACTTTTATCGCTTCACCTAGTTGTGATGAATTCGGAAATATTAATGGTAAAACTGGTGATAGTGCTTGTGGGTCTATGGGTTATTCTATAGTAGATGCACAACATGCAGATTATGTTATAGCAGTTACAAATAACCTTGTTAAATTTCCAAATTTACCAGCAAGCATAGATCAAACTTTAGTTGACTGTGTTTGTGTAATAGATGAAATAGGAGATCCTAAAAAAATAGTTTCAGGGGCTATAAGATTTTCTGATAATCCAAGAGATTTATTAATAGCTAAAAATGCTGTTAAAGCAATAGTTAATTCAGGTTATTTTAAAGATGGCTTTGTATATCAAACTGGAGCAGCAGGAGCAAGTTTAGCAGTAACTAAACTATTAAAAGAAGAAATGATAAAGAAAAATATAAAAGCTTCTTTAGGTTTAGGTGGTATAACATCTCAATTAGTTGAATTACATGAAGAAGGATTAATGGATGCATTATTTGATACTCAATGTTTTGATTTAGAAGCTGTAAGATCAATAAGAGAAAATCCTAAACATTATGAAATAAGTGCTTCGTTTTATGCAAATCCTAATACACCAGGACCTGCAGTAAATAATTTGGATTTTGTAATGTTAGGTGCTTTAGAAATAGATACAGATTTTAATGTAAATGTTATGACAAAATCTGATGGAACAATAAATCAAGCTGTAGGTGGTCATCAAGATACAGCCGTTGGAGCTAAAATGAGTGTTATATTAGCCCCATTAATTAGATCAAGAATACCTATAATAGTTGATAAGGTAACAACTGTATGTACTCCAGGGGAAGCAGTAGATGTAATATGTACTGACTATGGAATTATAGTTAACCCTAATAGAAAAGACTTAATAGAAAGATTTACTAAAGCAGGTATAGAATTAAAAACAATAAAAGAATTAAAAGAATTAGCAGAAAGATTAACTGGGAAACCTAAAGCAGTTGAATTTACAGAAGATATTGTTGGAATAGTTGAATATAGAGATGGAAGCATAATAGATATTATAAGAAAGAAGAAGGTATAATGAATAAAAATATATTAATGAATAATATTTGGATAAGTGAAGAAAATTTAATAAAAAGAAATACAGTATTAGTGTTTGGTGCATTTTTATTTTTATCGTTAATGTCGCAAATAAAAATATTTTTACCATTTACTCCAGTTCCTATAACTGGACAAACTTTAGCAGTAATATTAATAGGTTTAAGTTTTAATAGATATCAAAGTGCTATTATAATAATTACTTATATATTAGCAGGAGAACTTGGCTTGCCAGTATTTGCCGGATTTAAAACTGGTTTATTGTTTTCTCCATCAGGAGGGTACATAATAGGATTTTTATTTTCTACTCAAGTGGCAGCATATTTATCAGAAAAGGGTTGGACAAAATCTACAATAAAATTAATATTATCATTCATAATAGCTAATGCAGTTATATATATAGCAGGATTAGCACAGTTATCAGCATATGTTCCTGAAGGGAAATTATTGGCTACAGGATTATATCCATTTATATTAGGTGATATATTAAAATTATTTATAGCATTTGGTCTTATAAAACAAGTTTGGAGAATAGTTAAATAAGGTATGAATATATTTAAATTTGACGTTTTAGAATCAACGAATGAATATTTGAAAGCCAATAATTCAAAATATGATGAATTTGATATAATTATTGCAGAAAATCAGTCTAAAGGAAAAGCAAGAAATGGAAATAATTGGGTATCAGATATAGGTATGGGACTTTTCACTTTTTATATTAATAAAAATTTTAAGTCTGATATTTTGATGAAAATTCCTATTATTTCTGGTTTAGCAGTAATAAAAGCATTAAATAAAATTGAAAAAAGTGAATACATGTTTAAGTGGACTAATGATATTTATTTGAAAAATAAAAAACTTTGTGGGATTCTTATAGAAAATGTAGATAATAAGACTTATATAGGAATAGGAATAAATATAAATAATACTATACCTAATGAGATAGAAAATATAGCAATATCTATGAATGGAGCATTTGGCAAAAAATATAATATTGATGAAATTATAAAAACAATAGTGTGTTCTTTTAAAGAATTATTAAATATGTTATTAGATAATAAATTTGATGAAATAATAAAGGAAGTTAATAAGGTAAATTATCTAAAAAATAAGAAAATAGTTTTTAAAATATCTGAAAAATTAATTAAGGCCAAAATATTAGACATAAATAAAGATGGTTTTATAGAAGCTATCGTTAATAATGAAAAAAAAGTTTTCTCTATTGGTGAAATAATACGAGAAAAAAGGATTTTAAATTTAGATTTAGATAATTCATTTGAAATAGTAAAAAAACTTCAAGAAGATTATGTTGATATAATAGCATATAGTGTTAATAATTATGAAAGAGCAAAAATAATAGCCAAAAAAGCTAAAATTAAACTATATAAAATAGAAAACAAAGAAGATTTAGAAAATTTAAAAAGACAATATAATTGTAATGAATATGATTTAGAAAAATAACCCACGGGAGAAAAACTGTGGGTATTTTTATATTATAAATCTCTTATACTAAAGTATTTTAATTAAAAATAATTTGATCAAAAAAATATAAGTAATATTCAAATTAAATTTAGAGAAGTTTCATAATGTGAAAAAAGTATCGGAATGATATTTTTTTTGGATTTTATGTATTATAGTTAGAATATATATAAATAAAGCCATTAAACCCATTATTTTTTTCTAAATAACATTAAAAATACTTGACATTTAGGGGGGGGGGGGCTTATAATATACTTCACGATAATATTATTTTATAAATAAAGGAGAAAAATAATGAGAAAAATAAAATTGATATTTGCTTTACTTATTTTTGCAAATTTCGGATTTGCGGATTACAATGATAATCTACACACAATAGAAAATAGGCAATATTTTATCAATATAGAAAATGCATATGCAAGTATAGGGACACTTCATTCTAGAAAGGGTGAAAATCAGGTGTTAGCATGGGACCATTGCAGAGCTGGAAAATATAAGGGAATGGTTTATGCAAAAGCTATAGGAAATTTAAAAATTCAAAAATTTTTTCCAGAAAAAGATGAGGAAATTAACAATCTTTCTGGATTAGGTGGAGTACAATTAGGAGTAGACTGGGTAAAAAAAACAAAAACAGATGTTCATAACTTATTTGGAGTATATGGATCATATGTAGGCTCAGGAGCTAAAACTATAAGACGTAATGACTATTATAATGAGAAATTTAAAGGACATAATGCAATTATAGGTATAAATAATACAACTTATTCTAAATATGGAACATATTTAGATATATTAGCACAATATAGTTTAAATATAAATTATAGAGCATCTTTAGGAAGAGATGGGAAAATTAGATATTCTCCTAGATCAAAATTTGATATGCATTCATTTTTTATTTCTGCAGAAGTTGGTAGACCATTTAATATAAGTAGAAAATGTTGTGAGTTTCAAAAAGGGTGGTTAATCGAACCACAAGCTCAAATTATATATAATTTTACAGTCGGTAAAAAACCTGAACAACTTTTAAGATCATTTTCGTATGGAGACAACTATGAAACATATTATATGCATAATTTAAGAGCTAGAGCAGGTTTAAGATTAGCACATAATTCTGGGACTGATACATTAAATACATATACAATTTATGGCTATACTAATTTATGGGGAGATTATACATATATTCCATCAGAAGATGAATATTATATTCACCATGAATTTAAATTATGGACTGAATTAGGTGCAGGTGGACAAATTCCAATAAAAAAAGATATATATGTATATGGAGATGCAGGTATTCAAATTCCTTTACATGGACAAGGACACACTGGTTTTAAAACTAATTTAGGAATAAAACATAATTTTTAGAAAGGAGCAAAAATGAAAAAAATAGCATTAGGATTATTAATAATAACTAATATTACATTTGCCCTTGAAGTAGATATTATAAAAAATAATGTTAACTTTGATCATGTTTATGCTAATATAGGAACTCTTCATTCAAGAAAGGGTGAAAATCAAACATTAGCATGGGATGATTGTGGTAAAGCAAAAACAGACAAAATAGTTTGGGGAAAAGCAATTGGAAATTACAATTCTTTAGAAATAAATAACAAACTTAATAATATAGAAGAATTTGGAACTGGTTTAGGTGGAGTACAATTAGGGTTTGACTATAGATTAAAAACAAAAAGCGAAATTAATAATTTATTTGGAGTATATGCAACATATACTGGATCTAGAAGTGATTTAAGCACTAAAAAAGCAATAAATAAATATGATAGTAATAATATTAGTATAGCCTTAAATAATACAACATATTCTAAATATGGTTCATACATAGATATAGTAGGTCAGTATACTTATACTAATCAAAAATTTAAACATGTTTACACTGCTGATGATATAGCTAATATTCCAAAGAGTATTAGAAAATATAAAGAACTGTATTATGGACATAATTTTTCAATGTCAGTTGAAGTTGGAAGACCGTTTAATATAAATCAATCTGGTTGGTTATTAGAACCGCAAGGACAAATCATATATACATTGTCTGTATCTAAAACTACAAAGTTAGAAGCGGGAGGCTATATGAAAAAATTAGAACCTGCTTTATTACATAGTTTAAGGGGGAGAGTAGGATTAAGATTATCAAATAATTCAGGTAGTCATACATTAAACACTAATACAGGGTATGTATATACTAATTTATGGGTAGATCCACTTAAACATAATTTTTTAAAAGCATTGAACAATTCTAGTTATGTATATAATAATGAAACAAATAATTTTAAATTATTTGGAGAAATTGGTGTAGGTGGACAAATACCTGTTTTAAAAAATGTGTACTTGTATGGAGATACAAGTTTTAGATTTGGATTTGTAGGTAAAAAATATTATGAATTTAAATCAAATTTAGGAATGAAATATAATTTTTAGAAAGGACTAAAAAATGAAAAAGATAATACTATCAATAAGTTTAATCACTCTTTTATTTTCGTGTACAGGTGTTGGTAACTATGACATGAATGTAAAACATAGTTGGTGTAATAATAGTTGTGGAGCAGAAAAGGTTGAACAACCAGAAAAAATTAACGTAGTTAAGGAAGAAACACCGAAACCAGAAAAAAAAGTACAAAAGAAAAAGGTTGTAATAGCAATAGCAGCAGATGCATTATTTAAATTTGATAAATATCAATTAAAAGATATGTTACCAGAAGGAAAAGCAAGTATAGAAGAAGCAGCAAGAGTAATAAATGATGAATATACAAGTGTAGATGAAATAAACTTAATAGGACATACAGATAGATTAGGTAGCGAAAAATATAATCAAATATTAGGATTAAATAGAGCAAAAACAGTTAGAGAATATTTTAAAGTGTTGGGTGTAACAACAAAGATTACAGTAGATAGTAAGGGTGAAAGTGAACCTGTGGTATTTTGTGAAGGAAGAAAATCTACACCTAAATTAAGAGAATGTTTACAACCAAATAGAAGAGTTATAATAGAATTTAACGGAGTAAAAATAGAAAAATAGTAAAAAACTATATTTTCTATCATATTAATTTATAAAGAGGTAAAAAAATGAAAAAAATCTTAGTAATATTATTGCCTTTAATAAGTATGTTTAGTTTTTCAGAAATATATGATTATGGAAATAATGAAAAAGAAATAGTTGATATTGTTAAAGGTAAAAGACAAGGGAAATCTATTTATTATTTTCCTGATGGAACAAAAGAAGAAGCATTTTATATAGATGGAGTGTTACAAGGACAGTCTGTTACATATTACACAAATGGTGATAGAGAAAGAAATACATATGTAGATGGTATAAAAGATGGAGAAGCTACTTATTATTTCTCAGATGGCTCAAGAAAAGAAATGA
This sequence comes from Oceanivirga salmonicida, assembly GCF_001517915.1. Lineage (NCBI taxonomy): Bacteria > Fusobacteriati > Fusobacteriota > Fusobacteriia > Fusobacteriales > Leptotrichiaceae > Oceanivirga > Oceanivirga salmonicida. Next base: position 14,871 of record NZ_LOQI01000014.1, read on the forward strand.
TATATAGTAATGGTGTATTACAGGGTCAATCTACTGTATATTATATAAATGGTAATAGAGAAGTTTTCAATTATATAAACGATAAAATAAACGGTAACTATGTTTATTATTTTAATAATGGAAGCAGAGAAGAATCTACTTATGTAAATAATGTATTACAAGGAGATTATGTTATTTATTATCAAAATGGCGATAAAGAAAAAGGAACTTACATAAACGGTAAAAAACAAGATAAAAGGGTTTATTATTATGCTTCGGGAGATAGGGAAGAATATAATTATGATGAAAATAAAAAGCAAATATATGGAACTTCTATAATTTATCATATTAATGGAGAAAAAGAAGAGATTAGATACGAAAATTAAAGTATCTTCTATATAGAGTTGATTTTTTAGTGTGAAAATAATGGTGAAAATTAATAAAATAACAGTAAAATTCTTTTTCGTATTTTATTTAATTGGGGTTATAAGTTTTTCTGTAAAAGTCTTTAAATCAGCGCCAAAATATATGTGGAACCAAAATTAGCATTTGGGTATAATGACCAAAAGATAGTACAAACAAATCTAAAATCAAATGAACATAAGATAAAAAGATCATATGTAGATTATTCATTAAGATTAGGAGCAAAATATAAGTTTATAAATAATGTATCATTAGATGGAGATATAAATGTTAAGGGAGATATGAATAAAAATATCAAAGTTGGAACTCGTATAGGAGTAGCTTATAGTTGGTAAAAAAACTTAAAATATAAAATTTATGTTTAATATAAAGGTATAAAAAAATGAGATATAATAAGTAATTTTAAATTATTTATTTGTAATATTCTCATTTTTTTATTTGTTTAAAATGTGCTATAATACTATAAAAAAAGGAGAAAATATATGCAAAATAATATTGGTAAAATTAAGTATTTTAAAACAATGAAAATACCAGTTGTAGACAAGTATTTTGGAAATGAAATTATAGATAATTATCGTTGGTTAGAAGATGATTTAAGTGATGATACGGCTAAATGGGTTAAAGCTCAAAATGAATTAACATTTAACTATTTAGATAAAATTAGTTATAGAGATGATATAAAAGAACAAATATCTAAATTGTGGAATTTTGAAGAAAGGAGCATTCCTTTTGTTGAAGGAGATTATACTTACTTTTTTAAAAATGATGGACTTCAAAATCAATCAATTTTATATAGAATTTCTAAAAATGGAAGTGAAGAAAACTTTTTAGATCCTAACAAATTTTCAGAAGACGGCACAGTATCATTAGGTGAAATTTCGTTTACTGAAGATGGGAGTTTAGTAGCTTATTCAATTTCTGAAGGTGGAAGTGATTGGAGAAAGATTATAGTTTTAAAAACAGAAGATAAATCAATAGTAGGTGAGACTTTGATTGATATTAAATTTTCTAATATTTCTTGGAAAGGTAATGATGGATTTTTCTATTCTAGTTATGATAAACCTAATGGAAGTGAACTTTCTGCTAAAACAGACCAACATAAATTATACTATCATAAATTAGGGACTTCTCAAAAAGATGATGAATTAATTTTTGGTGGAATAGATACACAAAAACATAGATATGTTAGTGGTATAGTTACAAAAAATTGTAAATATTTATTAATTTCTGCTTCAAAATCAACTTCTGGGAATAAACTATTTATTAAAGATTTAGAAAAAGAAAATAGTGATTTAATTGAAATTACAAAAGATTATGAAAATGATACATATTTAATTGATAGTAATGAAGATAAACTATATTTATTAACTAATTTTAATGCTCCGAATAATAAGTTAGTTGTAGTTAGTGCGAAAAATCCGAGTTGTGAAAATTGGAAGGATTTAATATGTGAAACTGAAAATGTATTAGGAGTTTCTGTTGGATCAGGTTATATATTTGCTAATTATACGGTAGATGCTGTATCAAAAATTAAACAATATGATTATAACGGAAATTATATCTGTGAAATTATTCTTCCAGGCATTGGTTCTGTATATGGATTTAATGGTAAAATAGAAGCTGAAAAGTTGTATTATTATTTCCAAAACTATAATACGCCAACTAGTATATATGAGTATAACGTAAAAAATAAAGAATCAAAACTTTGTTGGAAACCAGAAATAGATTTTAATTCTAATGATTATGAGAGTAAGCAAGTATTTTATGAATCAAAAGATAAAACTAAAATTCCTATGATAATTACTTATAAAAAAGGGATTAAATTAGATGGAAATAATCCAACTATACTTTATGGTTATGGTGGGTTTAATATTAGTTTGACACCAGTATTTAATATTATAAATGCAGTTTGGTTAAATAATGGTGGTATATGTGCTGTCGCTAACCTTAGGGGTGGTGGAGAGTATGGTAAGAAGTGGCATGAAGCAGGAATTAAATTTAATAAGCAAAATGTTTTTGATGACTTCATATCAGCAGCTGAATATTTAATTAATGAAAAATATACTTCAAAAGATTACCTAGCAATAAAAGGTGGTTCGAATGGTGGCTTATTAGTAGGAGCAACACTACTTCAAAGACCTGATTTATTTAAAGTAGCACTTCCAGCAGTAGGAGTACTTGATATGTTGCGTTATCATAAATTTACAGCAGGTGCTGGCTGGGCTTATGATTACGGGACATCAGAAGAAAGTATAGAAATGTTTAAATATTTAAAATCATATTCTCCTGTACATAATGTAGTAGATGGAGTTGAATATCCAGCAGTATTAATAACTACTGGAGATCATGATGATAGAGTTGTACCAGCACATAGTTTTAAATTTGCAGCAGAATTACAAGAAAAACAAAAGGGAGAAAATCCAGTATTAATTAGAATAGAGACTAATGCAGGACATGGTGCAGGAACACCAGCTTCTAAAATAATACAAACAAATGCCGATATTTTTGCATTTACACTATGGAATATGGGAATTAAAGAACTATAAATTATATAGAGTTTGTTGAAAAATGAAAAGCAATTTCATCTTAAATTGCATTTTTGAAAAAAAGAGTTATAATTATAGTGTTAATAATTTTAATTTGAAGGTGATAAAGTATGAAGTATATTTCAATAATAGATTCTTTTTATCCTGCTCTTAGTAAACAGGAGAAAAAAATTGCGGATTTTTTCAAGAAAAAAAAGCAAGAAATAGCAATAATGAATTTACAAGAGATTACCAAGAAAATCTCAGTATCAGAAGCAACTATAACAAGATTTGTTAGAAAACTTGGTTTTAAAGGTTTTATAGATTTTAAACTAGAAGTGGCTAGAGAAAATCCAAATAGAAAAATTACTATTAAAGGAGATTATATAGAAAATATATCTAAAAATATATTTAATACTATAAATGATACCAAGTTGTTAATAAAGAAAACAAATATAAATAAAGCGATTAAGTATATAGAAAATTCTAAAAAAATGTATATATTTGGATTAGGAGCATCAGGGGTGGCAGCAGAAGAAATGCAAAACAGATTTATGCGTTATGGTAAGATTGGAAATTGTGTTAATGTAGCACATTTTCAGGTAATGTATGCTTCAACTATAACTAATGAAGATTTAGTTATTGCTATTAGTTTATCAGGGGAAACTCCTGACTTACTATACCCTGTTAGTATAGCAAAGAAAAATGGTTGTAAAATTATAGCAATAACAAATTATATTTTATCTCCATTAGCCAAAATGGCAGATATAGTAATACTTACTTCTGGTAAAGAAACTCCTTTAGATGGGGGGTCATTAATATCAAAAATATCTCAGTTATATGTGATAGATATTTTGGCAACAGGTTATGCTCTAAAAAATGAGAAAAAAGCAGAACATGCAAAGCATAATATAGCAAAAGCAATAGCAGATAAGTATAAAGAATAGAAATAATTAGAAATTGTACCTAAACTTTTAAAAGTCTTCGGTACATTTTTAAATTTTTAATATGAAATTTTTTTTCATTTTAGGGTTGCATTTTTGAAAAAGAAAGGTATAATTATACTGTTAGATATAATTTTTTAGAAGAGGAGAAATATAGTGAACAAAGAACAATTATTGCAAAAATTAAGAGGACAACTTATAGTTTCTTGTCAGGCTTTACCAGAGGAACCATTATACATGGAGGAAATGTCTGTAATGCCTTTAATGGCAAAAGCGGCTATGTTAGCAGGTGCTAAAGGTATAAGGGCTAATAGTGCAAGAGATATAATTGAGATAAAAAAAGTTGTTTCTTTACCAGTTATTGGTATAATAAAGAAAAAATATGATGGTGGGGAACAACATATAACAGTCGGGATGAGTGAAATAGATGCATTAGTTGCAGCAGGAGCGGATATAGTAGCGCTAGATTGCACTCTTCGTGAAAGATATGATGGCTTGCATATTAATGAATTTATTGCTAAAATTAAGGAGAAGTATCCTGACATATTATTAATGGCAGATATTTCTAATTTTGAAGAAGGGTTAAATGCCCAAAATAATGGGGTTGATTTTGTAGGAACTACTCTTAGTGGTTATACTCCTTACACTCCTAAATTAGATGGACCTGATTTTGAATTAATAGAAAAATTAGTTAAAGAATTACATGTTCCAATAATAGCAGAAGGTAGGGTACATACACCTGAACAAGCTCGTAAAATGTTAGAATTAGGAGCATTTGCAGTAGTGGTTGGAGGTGCTATAACAAGACCATTAGAGATAACTAAAAGATTTATAAACGAAATGGGGTTATAATGAGAACACTTTGTTTTGATGTTGGTGGAACATATATAAAGTATGCAATTATAGAAAATGATAGAGATGAAATAGAGATAAAAAAAATAAAAACAAGAATAACTAAACAAGATAACTACATTTTAGAAGATATAATTAATACTATAAAAGAATATGAAAATATAGATGCTATTGGAGTATCAACAGCAGGAGTTGTAGATAGTGAAAAAGGTGAAATAGCATTTTCTGGACCAACTATACCAAATTATACTGGTACAAAAATAAAAGAAAGTATAGAAAATATATTTAAAGTGCCTTGTTTTGTAGAAAATGATGTAAATGCAGCTGCTTATGGTGAATATACATATACTAAATCAAGTGGAACTACATTTATGATGACTATAGGTACTGGTGTTGGTGGAAGTATAATACTAAATGATAATGTTTATAATGGAAATTCCATGACAGCAGGGGAAATAGGTTATATGCCATATAAAAATGGTTATTTTCAAGATTATGCATCTGCTAGATTTTTAACTAGTTATGCAAGTGAAAAATTAGGGTTTGAAGTAGATGGTAAATATATATTTGAAAATGCTAAAAAAGGAAATGAAGTATGCAATGAAGCAATAGATACTTTAATAGAGAATTTATGTTTTGGTATATTAAATATAATTTATTTATTAAATCCTAAAAAAATAATAATAGGTGGCGGAATTACTGCACAAGGAACTTATTTAGAAAATAAAATAAAAAAACAATTAAACAAAAAAATTATAAGCGAAAAATTTAAAACAGAAATATGTTTAGCGAAGTTAGAAAATTCAGCAGGACTATACGGTATGTTTTACATTACTCAGAAAGGAAAATAGATGAAGTACGATTTAGAAAAATTTAAAGGAATTTTTGTGGCACTTTATTCAGCATATGATGATAACGGCAATGTTTGTGAAGAAAGAGCAAAGGCTTTAACTCAATATTATATTGATAAAGGGGTTAAAGGATTATATGTAGGTGGTTCTTCTGGCGAAGGTGTATTACAAAACGAAGAAGAAAGAAAGAAAATGTTAGAAGCAGTTATGTCAGTTGCTAAGGGTAAATTGACTATTATAGTCCATATAGGAGCAAATTCAACTCCTGAATCAGTAAGACTAGCAAAACATGCAGAGAAGTTAGGAGTAGATGCAATATCATCTATACCATGTGTGTATTATGGATTTAGTCCAAAAGCAATAAAAAGACACTGGGATGCTATGATAGATGCAACTGATTTACCATTTATAATTTATCATATACCACAAACAACAAGATTTAATTTACCATTATCATTATTTATGGAAATGGCTGCAAATAAAAAAGTTATAGGTATTAAATGTTCTGCTGAAAGTACATTTGAACTTCAACAGTTTAAATATATAGGGGAACAAGTTAAATGTGGAGAGTTCATAGTATTTAATGGACCTGATGAACAGTTTATTGCTGGGCGTATGATAGGTGCTGATAGTGGAATAGGTGGAACTTATGGTGTAATGCCTGAACTATTTATGAAAATGGATGAACTTTTAAAAAATGGAAATTTTGCTAAAGCAAGAGAAATACAAAATGAAGTTAATGAAATAATAAAAGGCTTGATAACTGGACCATCACTATATGGAGTGGCAAAATATATACTACATTTAAGAGGTATAGAAACTGGTCAACCAAGAGGACCTATGTTACCTATTGAAAGTGAAGAAGAAATTTGCATATGTAAAGAATTAAATGAAAGAATAAATGATGCAATTAAAAAATATTGTTAATAAATTATTGGAGGTAAATATAATGAAAAGAAATTTTGTTAAATCATTAGTAGCTGTGGCTACACTAGGTTTATTTGCTTTATCTTGTGGGAAAAAAGAAGAAGCAAAAGTGGAAGGACCTGTTACAATTAAATATTGGGCATTTCCTAATTTTAATGGAGATTCTGAATTTAAAACTTCAGAAGAATTTGATAAAGCTTTAATAAAAGCATTCGAAGAAAAAAATCCAAATATTAAAGTTGAATATCAAAAGATAGATTTTACAGATGGTCCAGCTAAATTACAAACAGCTCTACAATCAAACTCAGCACCAGATGTGGTTTTAGATGCACCAGGTCGTATAATTGATTGGGCTAAAAATGGTTTCTTAGTACCATTCGATAATGTAGATGCTAAACAATTTTCAGATAGTTTAGTTTCAGCATCAAGTCTTGATGGTAAATTATATTTAAGACCTTTAGGTTCTGCACCGTTCTTAATGGCATTTAATAAAAAAATAACTGATAAATTAGGTGTAACTGATTTATTACCATTAGATAAACCAGGTAGAAACTGGACAGTAGCAGAATTTGAAAAATTATTAACTGCTATACATGAAAAAGATAAAAGTATAGATCCAATCTTATTCTATACTAAATCACAAGCAGGAGATCAAGGACCAAGAGCATTTGTTTCAAACTTATTTGATTCTTGGATTACAGATAAAGATATAACTAAATATACTATAAATGATGAAAATGGTGTTAAATCATTAGAATGGATTAAATCAGCATATGATAAAGGATTAATAGGTAAAGGTGTTTCAGCTGAAGCGAAAGATGCATTAGAAGCATTTAGAAGTGGTAAAGCAGCAGGAACTATACTTTATTCACCAGGTCTAAGAGCATTAGATGCTGAAGCTATGGCTAAAGGTATATCAGAACCAGTTTATGTTGCTTTCCCTAATGATAGTGGACAAGCTAAATATGAATTCTTATTAATGGGTGCAGCAGTATTTGATAATAAAGATGAAGCAAGAATTAAAGCAGCTCAAAAATTTGTTGAATTTATAGCAACAGATGCTGATTGGGGAGAAAGAGCATTAAAAGCAACTAAAAACTTCTCACCAGTTAAAGGTGTAACAGGTATATATGGAGATGACAAAGAAATTAATTTCTTAGAAGGTTTAAATGCATACTATGGACCTTACTATAATACTATAGATGGTTATGCTCAAATGAGACCATTATGGTTTAACATGGTACAATCAGTATTAAATGGACAAGAAACAGCTAAAAATGCATTAGATAAATTTGTTGAAAATGCAAATAAAACTATTGAAGATGCAAAATAAAATAATAAAATAGAAGGGCTATATGCCCTTCTACCCTAATTAAAGAAAGGTGGAATAGATGAAATCTATAAAAAAAATGAAATACAAAAAAATAGATTATAGTGCATATATGTTTATTTTGCCAGCTTTAATGTTTTTTACAACTTTTGTACTTTACCCTATGATAAAAGGAATTTATTTATCTATGTATAGATTTAGAGGTCGTAATACATTATTTGTTGGTTTAAGACATTACATTAATTTATTTCAAGATGAAGTATTTATTAAGTCAACTGTAAATACAGTATTTATTACAGCTGTGGCAGTGCCAATAGTTGTAGCATTTTCTATTTTTGTTGCAATGAATATATACGAAAAAAATGCATTTATAAGATCTTTTTTTAGAGGTGTATTTTATATTCCGGCTATTTCATCAGTAGTTTCAATAACTGTGGTATGGAACTGGATTTATCATCCAAAGTATGGAATATTAAATTATTTGTTGCAAAGCGCACATATAACAAATAGTAATATTGACTGGCTTGGTAATCCTAGAACAGCTATTTATGCAATTATAGCTATATTGATTACAACTAGTGTAGGTCAACCTATAATTCTATATGTAGCAGCTTTAGGTAATGTTCCTAAAGATCTAATAGAAGCATCAAAAATAGATGGTGCTAATGAAAAAAGTGTATTTACACAAATAATATGGCCTATGATTAAGCCAACAACTTTATATATAGTAGTAGTTACTACTATAAATAGTTTCCAAATATTTGCATTAATACAATTACTAACAGCAGGTGGACCAAACTATGCAACTTCAACTATAATGTACCTTGTTTATCAAAAGGCAATAGTTGAGAGTAGATTTGGAGCTTCATCAGCTATGGGTGTATTATTAGCAGTAATAATAGGAATAATATCAATAGTTCAATTTAAATTTTTCTCATATGATACAGATTAGAAAGGGGCAATATGGAAGTTAAAAAAAGATCAGTTCTTGGAACAATAGCATTGATAATATTAATATTTTTTGCAATATTCTTTATTTTCCCTTTTTATTGGATTTTAACAGGATCATTTAAATTGCAAGAAGTAGCAATAAGTATACCACCTGAATGGTTTCCAAAAACACCAACATTAGAAAACTACAATGTTTTATTACAAGGTCATACATTAAGATGGTTTTTTAATTCAGTTTTTATTTCGACTATGACAACAATATTAGTATGTATTACTGCTTCATTAGCAGGTTATGCATTAGCTAAAAAACAATTTCCAGGTGTAAAATTAATCTTTATAGTTTTTGTTGCAGCAATGGCATTACCTAAACAAGTAATATTAATACCATTACTTAAATTTATGACTGAATTAAATTGGATAGATACATATCAAGTTTTAATATTACCAGCAGTAGGTTGGCCATTTGGAGTATTTCTTATGAAGCAGTTTTCACACTCAGTTCCAAAAGAATTATTAGAATCAGCAAAAATAGATGGGTGTAGCGAACTTAGAACATTTACAAGTATAGTTTTACCTATAGTAAAACCAGGTATAGGAGCATTAGCTATATTTACATTTATAGCTAGCTGGAATGATTATTTCTCACAATTGATATTTACAAATAGTGAAATAATGAAAACATTACCATTAGGGGTTGCAGCAATGGCACAACAGGCAGAATTTTCATTAAATTATGGATTATTAATGGCTGGAGCAGCACTAGCATCACTACCTATGATAATAATATTCTTATCATTCCAAAGTTACTTTACACAAGGTGTAACTATGGGAGCAGTTAAAGGTTAATTATGTTAGTATTTTTATGGCTATATTATAGTAAATTTTATATTTTAGGCTCAATAGCAGTAACGTATATGCTAAATAAAACAACAGATAAACTATATTATCCACCATTAATAATAAATATGGTATCAGTATTAATGTTATTTATATTAAATAAAGAAGCAAGAATGTATGCAATATATTTTAACTATTTACCCATAGTCATAACTAGCATTTTTATGAATTTTGTGGTATACATATATAGGAGAATAAAATATAGATAAAATATTGGAAATTTAGGAGGAGAAATGGCAAATGTAACATTAAAAGGAGTTGAAAAACAATACCCAAATGGCTTTAAAGCAGTACATGGAATAGATTTAGAAATAAAAGATGGAGAATTCATGGTATTTGTAGGACCAAGTGGATGTGCTAAATCAACAACTTTAAGAATGATAGCTGGATTAGAAGAAATAACAGGAGGAGAAGTTTACATAGGGGATAAACTAGTAAATGATGTACCACCAAAAGACAGAGAAATAGCAATGGTATTCCAAAGTTATGCCCTATATCCACATATGACAGTATATGAAAATATGGCATTTGGACTAAAATTAAGAAAGACACCAAAAGAAGAAATAGATAAAAGAGTAAGAGAAGCAGCAGAGAAATTAGAAATAACAGAATTACTAGATAGAAAACCTAAAGAAATGTCAGGTGGTCAAAGACAAAGGGTAGCCTTAGGTAGAGCAATAGTAAGAAAACCAAAAGTATTCTTATTTGATGAACCATTATCTAACTTAGATGCAAAATTAAGAGTATCAATGAGAGTAAGAATAACACAATTACATAAAGAATTAAAAAATACAATGATATATGTAACCCATGACCAAGTAGAAGCAATGACAATGGGGGACAGAATAACAGTATTAAAACTAGGTAAAATAATGCAAGTAGATACACCATTAAATCTATATCATAGACCAGCAAATAAGTTTGTGGCAGGATTTATAGGATCACCTACAATGAACTTAATAGAAGCAGACTTAGTAGAAAAAGATAGTAAGGTATATGCTAAGATAGGAGATACATTCATAGAGATAGCCAAAGAGAAAGCAGACAAGGTAAAGACATATGTAGGTAAGAAAGTAATCTTTGGAATAAGACCAGAAGCAATAGAAGCAGTGGATGAAGCAACATCTGATAGTGTAGAAGGAGATATATCAGTAGTAGAACAAATGGGAAATGAAGAATATATATACTTCACATTAGGAAATGTGCAATGGACAAGTAGAATGAATGTAGAAGGCTTAGCAGATTTAAGACAAACAGGAAAACATAACTTTAAGTTTGATACAGCAAAATGTCATATATTTGATATAGATACAGAAGAAAATGTAAGTTTATAGAATAAAAATTGAATAGAAAAAGTTAACAAGAAATTGTTAGTCTTTTTTTAATATAGTTTTCTAATAAGATATCTTTAAAAATTATTTAAAATATGATAGAATTTACTAAATAAAAAGAAAGAGAACTAATATGAAAAAATATATAATAAGTATAATATTATTTCTATCAAGTTTATGTTTTTCTGAAAATATAAGGCTTGCTAGTTTTAATGTTAAAAATTTAGGGAAATCAACTAAAGATTATAATTCGTTGACTAAGATATTATCTAAGTTTGATATTATAGCATTAGAAGAAGTTATAAATGAAAAATCTTTACTTTATTTAGTTGATAAATTAGGTAGTGAATATGATTATGTAATATCAAAGCCTGTAGGAACGAGAAAATATAAGGAATATTACGCTATTTTATATAAAAAGTCTAAGGTAGACAAGATATATAATGTTGGTAAATATCAAGAAAAAGATAATGAATTTATAAGAGAGCCATCGGCTTTTTATGTTAAGTCTAATAAGTTAGACATGCTTTTGATACCTGTTCATTCTATATATGGAGATAATGCAAAAGAAAGAGCATATGAAGCTAGTAAATATTTGCAAGTATATAAATATTTTAAGGAAAAAACTGGGCAAGATGATATAATAATATTAGGAGATTTTAATCTTCCAGCTAGTGATAAGGCTTTTGATGAATTAAAACAAAATGGATTTTCTAATATATTAAATCCCTTAGCTGATAAAACAACCTTATCAAAAACAGGCTTAGCAAATTCTTATGATAATATTTTTATCAATTTAAATAATACAAAAGCATTTACTAATAGATATGGAGTATATGATTTTACTAGAAATAATCATGAACTTATAAGAAAGTACATATCAGATCATTTGCTTATATTTATTGAACTTAACAACGAGGAGGACTAATGACAAATAAAAATATATATAAAAAAATATTATGGTTAGCAATACCCATAACTTTGGAAAATTTAATATATAGTTTTATAAATTTTGTAGATATATTTATGGTAGGTAGAGAAGATAAGGTAATAGGGCTTGGTGCTGATGCAGTAAGTGCATTAGGAGTATCTAATCAATTTTTCTTTTTATTTCTTACATCTTTATTCGGCCTTTTAAGTGGAGCAAGTATATTATCATCACAATATTATGGAGCAAAAGATTTTAAGAATTTAAGAAAAATTACAGTTTTATTTGTATTATTTTCATTAATATATGTAATACCATTTTTCGTATTGGGTAAATTTTTTCCTAATTTAGTATTAGGTTTTTACACGAATAATAAGCCTGTAATGGAACTTGGTTATAGATATTTAGGAATAACAATATGGACTTTTCCATTAACTGCATTAGGTATGGCTTTTGGTATATTACTAAGATCAGTTAATTTACCTAAATATTCGCTATATACTTCTATATTAGGCTTATGTATTAATATAGTTCTAAATACTACATTAATACCTGTATATGGTGTATCAGGGGCTGCGACAGCTACTTTAATATCAAGGTTAGTAACAGTAACTATACTACCTATGATATTAATAATTAAAAAAGTTCCAGTAATACCAAAACTAAAAGATATATTAGATATAGATTTTGGATTTATTAAAAAAGTTTTATCATTATCATTTTTTACTTTTTTACATGAAATATTATGGTCAATGGCAGTATCAGTAAAAACTTCATTTTTTGGAAGAATGGGAACAACAGCATTTTCAAGTATACAAATAGCAGCAAGTATTAATAGTTTATTATTTACCGTATTTATTGGTCTTACAGCAGCAACAGCAGTTATAGTAGGAAATGAACTGGGTAATGATAACCCGGAAAGTGCTTATGAATATTCTAAAAAGATAGTAAAAATATATACAGTTGTCCTATTTTTAATAATAATAGTGTTAAATATCATAACACCATTTGTATTAAGATTTATGGGAGTTAGTCCAGAAGTATTTAAACTTACTAGAAGTATAATATACATGGTTTCTATAACTTCATCATTAGTGGCATATACTATGTTATTTTTAGTAGGTATATTTAGAGCAGGTGGAGATGTTAAATTTTCTATATATATAGAAATAATACCTTTATGGTTTGTATCATTACCATTAATGTATGTATTTACAGAAATATATACTGTACCAGTTATAATTCTATTTTTAATTTCATATACAGATGAATTTATTAAATTAATTCCTTGTTTGACTAGATATTTCAGTAAAAAATGGATTAACAAAATGATATAAAGGAGAAATTATGGATATAGTTGAAAAATTAAAAAAAGTTGGTTTTACAGATGGAATGGCACTAGTATATATAGAACTTTTAAAAAAACCAGGTTTAAACGGAACACAGATATTTAAAAACTTAAATTTACCTAGAACTAGTGTATATAATGCTTTGGAGCAATTAGAACAAGATGGTATTATAAGTTTAATTCCAACAGAGAGCGATAAAAAAAACTATAATCCAATACCACCACATGATATAGTAAAAAATATAAAAAATATGTATAGTGATATTTTATCAAGTATAGGTGTGGAATTAGAAAGTATATATAAGCCTGAAAGTTTTAGTGAAGTGTATAATATAACAGGAATAGAAAATATCTATTATAAAATAAATGATATGATAGAAATAGCAAAAGAAAAAATTGTAATTTCTGGCGATATAGATGAAAATAGATTGATATTAAATACGAATTTAAATATTGGAAGAAAAAATGAAACCAATGAAGAAGAAATGTATATAATAATAGATGATAAAGAAGTTTTAGTAGCAAGACTAAATGAAAATTATGCAGTGGGTATATATACTAAAAATAGTATAATAATATCAAGATATATTTAAGGAGTAAAATGTTAAATCAAATAGTAGACAAAATTAAAGATAGTAAAAATATAGTAATTGCAGGACATTTAATGCCTGATGGAGATGCATTAGGATCAGCTATTGCACTATACTATATTATAAAAAAATATGATAGTAATAAAAATGTTAAAGTGTGTTTTAACGATACTTTACCCGAATATATGAAAAAAGTTAATCCAGATATTAAAATATATAAAGAAGTTAAATCTGATATAGATTTATTAATATCAGTTGATACTGCTAATGTAGAAAGATTAGCAGTAACAGAAGATATGATAAAAAGAGCAAAAAATAAAGTTGTAATAGATCATCATATAAGTAATAAAAAATATTTTGATATAAACTATGTTAAGGAAATATCAAGTGCATCTGAGATGGTTTATGAATTTATAAAAAAATTAAATGTAGATTTAGATAAGGATATTGCAAAATACATATATCTGGGTATAATAAATGACACAGGCTGTTTTAGACATCCTAATGTAACATATAAAACTATGTATATAGCATCTAAATTATTAGAAACTGGAATAGATAGTAATAAAATATATCAGTACATATTTTCAAAGAGTAAAAATAAGGCAGAAATATTATCTAAATCAGTAATAGAAGGAAATTATGATGACAAACTTAAATTTATGTACTATAATATAGATAAGTCTGAAATACAAAAAAATAATTATACAAGAGATGATATGGAAGGCATAGCAGAATATATGTTAAATATAGATGAAGTTGAAATTGCAGTATTTATGCGAGAAGAAGACGATGGCAGTATAAAAGGAAGTTTTAGATCAAAAGGTAATATTGATGTTAACAGTATAGCGGCTAATTTTAATGGAGGTGGACACAAAAATGCCTCTGGTTTTAAAACTAATAAAAATGTAGAATATATAATAAATAAGACAAAGGAGATTTTAAGATATGAAAAAAGTAACTAAGGCAATATTTATTTTATTATTAATCGCATCATGTACTACTATGAAAGTGAATATAAGTAGACAAGATGCTTATAAATTAAATGCGAAGTATGTGCAAGAAAAATATAACCAAAAAGTGGACAATAAAAAAGTAGGATTTTATTTGGCCAAAAATAGGTATGAGTTATTTTCTTTAATAGGAGACACTATTTATCATTTAACATTAGATAAAGATGGAAATTTAGTTTCTAGTGAATCTTACCCAGCATACTAAAAATAACTAAAAAAAATTATTTTGTGCAAGTAACCATAACACAACATATAAACGTTGAAAATAAATTTGGAACTGAATCATAACTATTGAAGTAGTCATAAAACTGTTATATAATACATTAAACTTAAATAAATAAAGGAGAAAATTATGAAAAAAATATTAACAGCATTATCACTATTTGTAGCAATGAATATATTTGCACATAAACATGAAGGAATGAAAATATTAAATCCTACATATTACCATTCAGAAACGGCTATTGTAGAAAATATAGAATTAGGTAAAACGAAAGATGGAGATTTAGGAATTAAATTTAATGATTTTGGAGTAGGGGTAGAACTTGAAAAAAATGGATCTACATATTACACAAAAGATTTTTGGGTAAGAATTAAAACAATAGGAGAAGATAAATTAGTTACAGATGTAGTTATACCGTTATTTGATATGTCATTATTTAATGAAAAACACAACAAAAATTTTGTAAAAGGTCATGCTTATCATTCATTTGGTGGGACATTACATTTACATGTACTTGTTTCAAATGATAAGAAAACAGTAGAAATAAATCATAAGAAATTTAATGTTGTGGCTAAAACTGAAAAAGATAAGACTATCTATACTGAAATTAATGGTAAGTTTGTATTTACAACATCTGTTGATAAAAGAGGAATGATTCAAGCTTTTGGGACTTTAATATTTAATAATGAATATAATAAAGTAGATAAAATGGAAAAACATGACCACATGGAAAAACATAACCATGAACACGGACATGAACATAAACATGACCATGAGCATGAACATCATGATCACAAGTAATATAAATATTAACTCCCTATAAGGGAGTTTTTATGTAAAAAAGGAGAAGACATGACTAATTATAATGAATATTTAGAATTTGATAATGGAGAATATAAAGAACAGCAAGAAAAAATAATGGACAAAATAAAATTTAGTCCAGAAAATATAGAAAGTATAAAAAGCATAAATGGAAAAACACTTAAAATAATAGCACAACCTTATTGTCCAGATTGTAGAGCATTGGTAGCCGTGTTAGAAAATATGATAAAAATAAATGATAACATAGATATAACATATGTAGTTAGACAAGATGGAACTGATTATAGGTTGCCTACTATAATAATAAATGATAAAATGGTATTTGTAGAATTTCCTAAAAAGGTAAAAGAAATTATGGAAATAGATTCAGATAAAGATTCAATTATATATAATTATAGAACAGGTAAGTATAATAAAGAATTAATAGAAGAATTAATTGATATTTTAATCTAAGAAAGGGGTAAAATGAAAAAGTTTTTAATATATATATTAATAATTTTAGGAAATATAACATTTGCTAAAATGAAAGTAGGTATTACTATGTTACCATATTATAGTTATGTAAGTAATATAGTTGGAGATAAAATGGAAGTAGTACCTTTAGTACCAGAAAATATAAATTCACATAATTATGATCCAACACCACAAGATATAAAAAGAATAAAAAGTATAGATATAGTTGTTTTAAATGGTATAGGACATGATTCATATGCAGAAAAAATGTTAGCTGCGGCTAATAATAGTAAAATAAAAAGAATATATGCTAATGAAAATGTATCAACTATGCAGGTTAATGGTCAAAGAAAAGGAAGAGAAGTAAATCCGCATACTTTTATATCAATAACACAAAGTATACAACAAATAAATCAAATTGCAAAAAAATTAGGGGAAATAGATCCTGCTAATAGAAAATATTATAGTTTAAATGCAAGTAAATATAGTACTAAACTTAGAAAAAAATTAGCAATGGCTAAGCGTAAAGTTGCTAATGTAGATACTAATAATATAAAAATAGCAACAACACATGCAGGTTATGACTATTTATTAGGAGAATTTGGCTTGACTGTAAGTGTTGTAATAGAACCTTCATCAGTTCATTCTCCAACAGCAGCAGATTTGAGATATGCTATAGAAAAAATAAAGAAAGAAAATATAAAAATACTTTTTGATGAAGAAAATTCTAATCATAAGAATGCACAAACTATAAAAAATCAAACAGGAGTTTATGTTACAAGTTTAAACCATTTAACAAATGGTAAATATTCAAAAGAAGCATTTGAAAACTTTATTCAAAAGAATTTAGATCAAGTAGTTAATGCATTATTATCATCAGGAACTAAAAAATAACCAAAAAAATTTAGATTATTGTAAACTAATAATTGTTAGATTAAAAATAGTTTTTAAATTATTAACTGATTTGTAACTGATTTGCAGCCCTTTTCATTTATAGGAAAAGAATGTATAATACTTTTATAAATAATTAATAAAAAAATAACTAATTATTAATCTTTCAATACAAGTGGAAACTGAACTTTGGTTCGGTTTTTTACTTTTTAAGGAGACCAACTATGATT